>JBFRWJ010000403.1:0-4323 GCA_051439525.1 Spirulina sp.
CTTCGCTTTCAAAGGGGAGTTTTCTGGTTAGGAGTTCGTAAAAAGTAACGCCAAGAGAATAAAAGTCGCTGCGATAGTCAATGCCTCGGTTCATCCGTCCGGTTTGTTCCGGAGATAAATAGGCAAGAGTTCCTTCCAAAACATTAGGAGTTTGAATAGTTTGGGTTTCTTTCGGTAAGAGGGAAGAAATACTGAAATCGATGAGCTTAACGTGTTGAGTTTCTGGATGAATCAGTATATTTGCAGGTTTAATATCTTTATGAATAACGCGATTTTGGTGCAACTGATGAAGAATATCAGCGAGTTGAATGGCAATATTAAGAAACGAGGCGATCGAATAACTGGTGACTGGTGACGGTGAGGTGGTGACTGATAAAGCCATGCCCCCAAAATCTTCCATAATGAGGGCATAACGGTTTTCGTAGCGTTCTAAAGCATAAGGTTTGACGATCCCTTCAATGTCGAGGTTTTTGGCGATCGCGTATTGATTGCGAAACTGAACTAATTCATTAAAGGAAGGATATTCCTGACCCATGACTTTAATGATGACGGGTTTGCCATCATCAGTGTTTTGACCGCGATAGACGAGGGTGCGATCGCTTTCGTAGATGAGTTCGATGGCTTGATATCGGGAGAGTTTCAGTTCCAGTAAACTCATAATGTTCTCGGGTTTTGAATGAAAGAGCTACTTTTTAATTTTTAATCTAAAGAGTAATTGTGAAAAACTTGTGAAAGTCCCGATCGTAGCAACATTTTGTCACAAAAAATACCGGATATACGGGGTTTCACTGAATCGCCTCCAAAACCCAAAGATATGATTCGTGCAATCCTCAATAGGATTGCTATAACCTGCTTTCGTCGTGCTATAACTTTAGAGGGAAACTGTGAAAAACCCGTGAAGGCCAATTCAAAATTCAGAATTCACAATTCCCCACCCCGTCCCTGCCTTCAAACTCGACTCTGGGAAAGAGGTTCAGAAACTTCGTATTGCTTCGCAATCAATTCAGTGGCAGCCGTAACATCGAGAGGGCGAGAGAAGAGAAAGCCCTGACCGTATTGACAGGATAAGGATTGTAAAATACGCAAATGGTCTTCTTTTTCCAATCCTTCCGCGACGACTTCCAATTTGAGGTGATGAGCCAGATTGATAATCGCCGAGGCAATCTCGTAGTTGGCCGAATTGGTTTCGATATCGTGAATAAAAGAGCGATCGATTTTGAGGGCATTGATGGGTAACAGTTGCAGGTAAGCCAAGGATGAATAGCCGGTGCCAAAATCATCAATGGACAGTTTGATATTGCGCTCCTGTAAGCGATCTAAGAGCTCCGTTGCGGCGTCGATATTTTCCATTAAAACGCTTTCCGTAATTTCCAATCTTAAGATATTTCCCGTTAGTCCTGCTGCTTCGAGGCTGGCATCAATGCACGATAATAAGGTGGGACTTTGCAGTTGCAAGCTGGAGAGATTGATGCCGATCTCGAGGGAACTTGCGGCACCCAACAGGGTTTGCCAACGTCCGAGTTGACGGCAGGCTTCTGAGATGACCCATTCTCCTAAAGGGACGATTAATCCGCTCTCTTCTGCCAGGGAGATGAACTCGAAGGGAGAAACCCACCCCCGCTCGGGATGCTGCCAGCGAGCTAGGGCTTCAAAACTCATGATTTGCGCGGTATCCAAGCGAAAAATCGGCTGATAGTGCAAGGATAATTCTCGGGCTTCGATCGCTTTTTGTAACTCCACTTCCAAACTGAAACGGTGAACCACCTTTTCTTGCATCCGCGTCTCGAAGGCGACCAAATCCTTACGGCGATCCTGCTTGGCAATTTGCAGGGCGGTATCGGCGGCTTGGAAAAAGGCTTCGGCTTCGCTGTAAGGGAGGGCGCTCGAGGCAATTCCCATACAAGCGGTGGACGAGATCGAGAGATCGTCGAGTTGAAAGGGAGTCTCCAATACCCGCAGTAATTGTTGCGCTCGCTCTTGAATGTCCTCTAAGGTATCGAGGGACGGCCAGAATACGGCAAAGACATTTTCTCCGACCCGAGCGGCGATCGGGTCGGAGTTATCCCCTTGTTTCAATCGCTTGGCTACTTCCAGCAGTAGGCGATCGCTCAAGGCATGACCAAAACCGGATTTAACAATGGCATAGCGTTCGATCTCCAGCATCAACAGGGCAAATTCCCGTCCTCGGGCTTGTTGGCCCTCGAGGCTTTGGGTAATCTGTTTCATCAGCCCATTGCTGTTGTACAACTCCGTGAGTTGGTCGTAAAAAACCAAGTTATGGAGGCGATCGAGGGCATCTTGCAATTCCTGCTGTTGTTTTCGCAAATGAGCAACAAAAGCAAGGGTTTTATCAATCGTAATTTCTAAGTCTTCAAAATCGAGGGGCTTCGTCAAAAAGTCGAATGCCCCTCGATTCATGGCCGTGCGAATATTTTTCATATCGCCATAGGCCGAAATCACGACGGCTTTTAAGGGATAGTCAAACTCGGCTAAACTCGCCAACAGGTTTAAGCCATTCATTTCCGGCATCCGAATATCGGTTAGGATCATATCGATATCCGCAGAATTCCGCAGAATTTTTAGGGCTTCTACCCCATTGCTGGCAAACTGAAAACTCAAGTCCCCAGCTTGAATTTTCTTTCTAAATCGCTGTCGCAAGAGACGGGGGATTTCTACCTCATCATCGACGACTAAAATTAGATTGGTTTTGTTTTTCATAACGTCCGATTGGGATAAACTCCGAACCCCCTTTCGATCGCATATTATACTTCGCCCTTCTGATATCCATCGGTGAGGCAGTACGACCCAAAACTCGGTATATTCACTGATTGAGCGAGCACAAATTCCCCTAGGTGTACTAGCCGTTCAATCTTAAATTGGGCGATAACATTGCGAGAGCGATCGCCCAAAGCCAGCCAACTCGGGTCAGAAAGTCGGCAACATGACGGCTCTGCCCATTATCCCTTGCTTGCCTTAACCTTCATAAATCTGAGGCACATCGTGAAAACTCGTTAATGTCGGTTAAATATTAAATTTGGTAACTATATCAAATTCTAATGAGTCGTGGAACGGTCATTTGTCGGTTTGTCGTTGAGGAACAAGTTGGGAATCTCTATCAAAATCGATCTTCATTTTGGCAGTATTCCCAATTTGAATATTTGAGTTTCATTAAGGAGATATTTATTAAATATTCCCAACTTCAAACCTCTCGATTAACCCTGTGGTAATAATTTTGGTGCATTCTCACTCATTGCGCTAAAAATCGATACCTCCACTTAAGATGGATATGGATATTGATAAGGGAGTCTAACGACAAACTCAGTAAACTCGTTGATTTGGCCATCAAAAGTTAGCGTATCTCGGTGCTGCTTGACGATATATCGTGGGTGAGGGACAGCCCAATCCGATGCCTGCTCCCGGGGGTTGGGTGCTAAAATTTTGTCTCGCATCTCCGGCTCGATGTCGCAGCCCTTATCGCGAATGCGAATTTCGACCCGATCGCCCGCAGGACAAACGACGAGGGTGGGGGTATAGTCGGAGTGCCCCGGAACTTGTCCCTGCTTCTGACGCATGGAGTCGCAGGCATTATCGAGCAAAAAGAAAAGGACGATTTCTAATCCGTGAATTCTTGCCCTCGAATGGTTAATTGATAGCGTCCCTGTCCTTCTTCCAAGTAAGAATTGACAATCACCCGATAGATGCCATCTCGCGGCAAATTCACGTCAATTTGAGAGTTCGTATTGCCCTCCGCCAGATCGTCATTTTCTCCTAGTTTTTCCCCATCAGAATCCAGCAAAATTAAATAGGTATCAAAATCCCGACTTTCTAATTGTAAACTCACCGCTTGTCCGGCCAAGCCGCGAAAACGGTGTTCTTGATATAAACTGCCATCATTCAAGCGCCGTCCATTGGGGGAGAGAATTCCTTGTTGTTGGAGGACGAATTCAGCGCGACGGGTTATGCGAGAAGGATCTAAAACCCGCGCTTGTAAGGCATAATCTCCCATTTCCTCCCGTTCGTAGGAATTGGCCACGAGAAAATATTTGCCATCCAAGGGTAAAGTTGCCAAAATCTTCGCATTGCGTCCGCCGCCACTATCGTCATCTCGGGCGACGTGAGTGCCATCGGGGGCTACTAAAATGAGAAATGGATCGATGTCCCGGCTACTCATGTGAATTTCCACTTGCATTCCCGCCCGCGCCTCAAAGGTATAGGCATCAAAAAAACTGCGATCGCCCGAAAGCATGGGATCGCTGTCATCCAAACTCCCCCGCACGATTTCGCCATTGAGGGCGAGGGTTTGGGGGTTGAGGGCGCGATCCC
>JBFRWJ010000404.1:0-4560 GCA_051439525.1 Spirulina sp.
ACTGTTTACTTTTCACTGTTCACTGTTTACTGTTCACTGTTTACTGAAATGACTTTCTTTAAGAATCTTCCTTCTTGGCAATTACCCGAAACGGCGGTTACCTCAGAAACTTTTTATCGCGATCGCCGCCGTTTCCTAAAAAGTTTAATCGGTGCGGGAATCGGTGCGACCGCGACCGCTTTGTTGGGCTGTCAAAAATCCCAAGCACAGATCGGGGATCTCGAAGCCACATTTAATTTACCGGAAATCAAACCCTTATCCACCAATCCGGCTTTTGCTCGGGTCGATCGCCCTCTGACCCATCAAAAACTTGCCAGCAGTTACAACAATTTTTATGAATTTGGCGGCGATAAATCCATTTGGCGTTCTGCTCAACGCCTGCCGACAGAAAATTGGCGAGTGGAAGTCACCGGACTGGTTAAAAATCCTCGCACTTACGATCTCGATAGTTTGAGAAAAGAATTTTCTATTGAAGAACGGATCTATCGTTTTCGTTGCGTGGAAGCGTGGTCGATGGCTTTACCTTGGATCGGTTTTCCCATGAAGGATTTAATGGCTGCCGTCGAACCGAAATCTCAAGCAAAATTCGTTCGGTTTACTTCATTTTACGATCCCAAGATTACCACCGGACCCGGTTTTCATTTAGGTTCGCTGCCTTGGCCCTATCGGGAAGGATTGCGTCTGGAAGAAATGGCGAACGAACTCGCCTTTTTTGCGATCGGGATTTACGGTCGCGAACTGCCCAAACAACACGGCGCGCCACTGCGCATGGTGTTACCGTGGAAGTATGGGTTTAAAGGGGCAAAATCTATCGTTAAAATTGAATTTCTCGATCGCCAACCCGCCACCTATTGGAATACTCTCATTCCTCACGAATACGATTTTGTTGCCAATGTAGACCCGAGCAAACCCCATCCCCGTTGGTCTCAGGCCAGGGAAAAATTTATCGGCGATACTCCTAATTTTGATTGGGAAATTCGCGAGACTTTACCCTATAACGGCTATGGGGAATATGTTGCTAATTTATACGGGTAATGGATGAGGGGTAATAAACATTATACAAGGTTCTATTACTCCTCATTGCGAATTGCACATTTTTTCTCCTAACGATCGCGGCCGGAACGCCCGGGGCGATCGTTGCCTCGTTGTTCCATAAAATCGCGGAATTGCTGGCGTTGTTCGAGGGAGAGAATTTCGCGAATTTCGATGAAACTTTCAAAATTTAAGTTGTTAATTTCCTCGCGCAATTGACTGAGTTCTTGTTGTTTGTCACGGAGTTGTTCGGCAGAAGCAGTACTAACATAAAGATCGTTTAATTCTTGACGAAGAGTCCGCACCATCTCTCGTTTTTGCTGAATTTGAGAGCGATATTCTTGACGAATTGCTTGGATTTGTTGTTGTTGGTCTTCCGTGAGGTTGAGTTCGTCGGCAAGATTTCCGCCTCGCTGACCCCTTCCCGGTCGATTTTGAGGTCGATTCTGAGCCAATTGTATCTCATTTTGAGAAATGTTTCCCCTTTCAAGATTGGAGCTGCTTGCCAAGGCAGTACCGCTACTTAAAATAATCAATAATATGCTGAATACCGAGAGTTTTTGCATGAACATAGGAATCACCTTTTTATAATTGATTCAAGGGTTATCTTGACATTCCTTTACATCGATAGGAGCGGAAAAGATAACTAAAAAAAATGACGAAAAAATTAGAGTTTGAGTTTCCGAGCTGCCGCGATCGCGTTAAAATGCTAGAATTCTCTTCATTCTCTTAACAATTTTTGCGGTATTTGTCAAGGCGATCGTGTTTATTTGATCTTACAATAAAATTTTAAAATTTTCTAGGTTGGGCGCGTCTTTCTGGCGATTAAACAACCGTTGAAAATCTTGTTGCCTGCGCGATCGCGATTCATCGGTATAATTCCACAAACTCTCGTAAAAAAAGAAAGATACTCCTGCAAGATGATTCCTGCGCACGGCACTAACTTGTTTTTGGATGCGATCGAAAGGGACGAAACGCTGTCTCAACCCCGTTAAGATGCCAATTCCAACAGGAATATGAGTTTTGGCTTGTTGAATCGAAAAATGGGATAAATCTTGGCGAAACTTGTCGAAATCGCTGCGATAGAGTTGAACGATTAACTCTTCAATTAAACCCATTCTTTCCCATGTTTGCCAGTCGAGTAAATAAGATTCCAAAGAAAATTCTTGCGGATTGGGCGACACGGAAACAATAACATTATTTTTGACCGCTTTAATGGCAAAAAATAGGCTTTTCATATAGTCGGTAATCTGATCGGCACGCCAGCGAATCCATTCTAAATCTTGGTAGTTATTGGCGGGAAAATATCCCCCATGTTCCTGTCGATATAACTTGACCGTATAGTCATCGTAACCAAAATCGGAAGGATAGCCAAAATGATCGTCAACTTGAATGCCATCAATATCGTAATTGCTAACAATTTCAACAATGAGATCGGTAATAAATTTCTGTACCTCTGGATGCAACGGATTTAACCAAACTCTCTCGCGCACTCCTCCTTCTAACCAAATTTTATCGCCATCGATCCGTTGGGTCAACCAATTGGGATGTTTTCGGGCAATTTCCGAGTCTGCGGGTAACATGAATCCGAATTCAAACCAAGGGGTCACTTTCATATTTTTTGCATGACCGATCGCGATCGCTTCTGCTAGCATATCTCGGTCTTGCAAGCCGGGTTCGGGATCGCGATCGCGACCGATTTCTTGTTGCATAATTTGACTGGGATATAAGCTATATCCTCCATTCCAAACTGTTGGATACAGAGTATTAAAATTTAATTCGTGCAGGCGAGAAATTGCTGTTTCAAGGTTTTGGCGGGAAAACAAAACATCGCTATCAATATTGGTTAACCAAACCCCTCTTAACTCGGTTTCGGGAGCGCGATCGGGTTGCTTTCGGAATGATATCGGAAGAAAAGCGCGATCGCCAGTTAATTCTGTTGCAATTTCATGAGTGGTTATTTTTTCGGTATCGATCTCCTTGCTGGAGTCCAAATTTTTCTCTTTATTTTCGTCTAACGATTTTTCTAACAACTCATCGGTAGGGGGAATAAATTTACTTTTCTCGACAACGTATTGAGGAGGAACTAATCCCGACGACGCATCCATTGTTTGACATAAAAAAGCGGCAATTTCTCCGCGAGTGGCAAGAGCATTGGGTCTAAATTCTCGGATTTGAGGAAAGTTTACCACTAACTCATTTTCTGCCGCAGCAGCAACAATTTCTTTCGCATAACCCGGAATTTCTTCGATATCGTTAAAATAACCTGTTAAAATAAAATCGGCGGGTAGAGTGGGCTGGTAAAGATTAAAACCCGAAGCGATCGCGACAACAACTTGAGAACGAGGAATATATTGTAGCGGGGCAAAAATGCGATCGGGATATCCGGAAAGAAAGTTGGTTTCAAAAGATTGTTGAATGGCAGAAAGCGCCCAATATCCTTCGGGAATATCGTTAAATTCTCCTTCTACATATTTTCTCACTTCGGGAACATCAGGAAACGCGGACACTAAAATATCTGCAAATTGCCCTCGGGTGACGGGTAAATTGGGTCGAAACGTATTATCGGGAAATGTCTCCATGACCCCCTGTCGTACCATTTGTCGCACGCATTGTTGCGCCCAATATCCTTGGATATCAGAGGGAAAATTTGCCAGAGATTGAGACGCAACCATCGCCGGACGAAACGCGATCGCTACAAAACTCAAACAAACCAGTAACACAAATCTTTTCCACATTTGTTATTTGTTGTTTGTTATTTGTTATTTGTTGTTGGTTGTTGGCTCATTGATAATTGATAACTGTTTATTGTTCAATGCGGCGTACATTTAAAACATCGCTCATTTGGCGAATTTTATTTAAGCTGCGATCGAGTTGTCCGCGATCGCGAATCTCGATTCCCAAAGTAATTAAAGCAGGTTTGCCGGGGGTGGTGCTAACCTCAGCTTGACAGACATTAATCTCAGCATCGCTTAATCGTCCGAGAATATCTCGCATCACTCCCAAGCGATCGATGGTTTCCACTTGAATGTTAACGCGATAAGTCCGGTAACATCCTTTTTCCGCAATGGGATTCCAACTGACGGGAATAAGGCGATCGCCAGTCATTTTTTCTACATTGGTACACCCTTGACGGTGAATGGAAATTCCCTTATGACGGGTAACGACACCAATAATCGCTTCTCCCGGAATGGGATTGCAACAACCGGCAATATGGTACATTAACCCTTCAACGCCGTCGATTGGAGAAGTCTTGCAGATGCTCTCTCGTGGCAAATGACGAGCAGTGGTATCAATTGTTTCTTCCGTGTTGGGTGTTGTATCGGTTTCAATAGGTTGGGTTGCTTTAACGGCATCTCGCAGGCGATTGACGATAAGATTGAGAGTCGCTTCTCCATATCCCAAAGCAGCGAGGAGATCTTCAACGTTTTGATAATTGCATCGTTCTGCTACCATTTGCATGGGTTCGGATTTTAACAGTGCTTCAACTCCATTTTTGCCCAACTCTTTTTCGAGCAATTCTCGACC
>JBFRWJ010000405.1:0-4624 GCA_051439525.1 Spirulina sp.
GCTGTTGGACAGTCCTAAAAAGACCGTTAACTCGCTGACAAATCCGCTCATCCCCGGCAGTGCCAGAGAAGCCATCGATCCCGCGACAAATAAAGCGAAAGTTTTCGGCATTAACTTGGCTAAGCCGCTCATTTCGTCCATCATCAAAGTATGAGTGCGATCGTATACGACCCCTGCCAAGAAGAACAAAATCGCCGCAATTAAACCGTGAGAAAGCATCTGTAACATTGCCCCACTCATCCCTAATTCGGTAAAGGAAGCAATACCAATGAGAACAAAACCCATATGGGAAATCGAAGAGTAAGCGAGACGGCGTTTTAAGTTGGTTTGTCCAAATGCTGCAAACGCCCCATAAACGATGTTAACAATCCCTAAAATAATGAGAACTGGCGCAAATTTGATGTGAGCGTGAGGAAACATTTCCACATTGAAACGAATTAATCCATAGCCTCCCATCTTCAATAAAACCCCGGCCAAAATCATCGAGACGGGTGCGGAAGCCTCCCCATGGGCATCGGGCAACCAAGTATGTAAAGGGAAGAGAGGTAATTTGACCCCAAAAGCGATAAGAAATCCAGCATACGCTAACATTTCTAAGGCAATAGGATACTGTTTTAAACCCAAGTCCGTCATATCAAAGGTGACGTTGCCACCATGAAATGCCATGGCTAAAGCGGCAACCAGAATAAATAAAGATGCTAAAGCCGTGTAAAGAATAAATTTAGTCGCTGCATAGAGGCGCTTTTTGCCCCCCCAAATAGAAATCAAGAGATAAACCGGAACTAATTCTAACTCCCAAACGAGGAAGAAAAGGAGTAAATCCTTAGCTGCAAAAACGCCGATCTGAGCGCTATAAAGTACCAACATCAAGAAGTAAAAGAGCCGAGGTTTGCGCTCTACGCGCCAAGATGCCAAAAGGGCAAGGGTACTGATAAAACAAGATAAAATAATGAGGGGCATGGATAACCCATCCACTCCCAACGACCAATTAATCCCCAGTTGGGGCAACCAAGGGATGGTTTCTGTCATTTGATATCCCGTTTCGTTGGGATTGTAATTTTGCCAGAATCCCCACAGGGCAAGAGATAAGGTGGCAAAACCCGCTCCAAAAGCATACCAGCGCAGGGTTTTGCCTTCTTTATCGGGGATGAGGGGAATCGCCAGAGAAGCCACTAGGGGCAACACAATTGTTGCAGTTAGCCACGGAAATTCTATGTTTGACCAATCCATAGGAATAAATACTCATTGCTTTTGTTTCATTGTATGAAGTTTTGCTAAAAGTTGCAAATATATCTAAAGATAGGCATTCTCGAATCGGAGTTCCGACGGAGATGTAAACGAAAAAGCTCTTTTCTTGCAAGGGTTTTGCCGATTTTATGGGGGATAGCGATCGCGATAAAATTTTGAGTGTCAAAGTATTGACAAAAAAATAAAAATGTGTATTAGTTGAGACGAGAGAGATTCTCAACAATGTCAACAATCGATCGCATTTGAGGAATGCGTTGCTACGATCGGGGTAAGCGTTCGATCTGCTGGGGTGTCATAAGAGATTGTCAGATTGGGCTATCGCTAAGGGAAATGGGCGATTCTGCGATCGCCCTTGCAATTGCGAAACCAATTTCCCTCCCATCGAGACAAAATCTTAAGAAAATGTTAAAAGACTTAGAATAGAGTTACGTGGTGTTTGGAGGAAAATACCGTGTTTTTACGATTAGCACAACAGCATCGTCAATTCGTTCGCGATCTCGTCATGAATCTGCAAGCACTGGCAACGGTGTTGGAGAATCGAGGGTATTTAGCATCCTGCTATACCTGTGGCGACCAGATGAATAGCGCATCCTTTATGGTGAGTTTGGGAGAAAATCACCTCATTCGCTTTCTCGTTTCCGATTACGGGATCACTTGGACGGAAATGCGGGACGATCGCGAGTTGATGAAGTTGGAGGGTGCAGAAGCGATTAGCCAACTGCAAGAATTGGCCGATCTGGTTAAATACGATATTGCCTTCTCTGGCCCGATCGCCCCCGAGAGATTGCAAAACCCTCGTCCCATATCCTTGACGGGGACGTAAGGATGCGATCGTTTCCGAACTCGGGGATCGGCAAATGCTTGGAAACAAGATAAAAAATCCAAAAAAATAAAGAAAATGTTATGAATCCTTGGAAAAGCGACGATCCCTGAAAAGATTACAAGTATTCAAATGGAGTCAGCCGAGATAAAGACTCTACCCTTTAAATGCAGGGGGTTTTCAAAGTCGAGGGCAATTGAGAAAAAAAAAGGTAAACTTTTCGCGATAAAATCTAGAAAGGTTTACCTTTTTCAACTAATAATCTTATGCTGAACAGTATAATCGAAGGATTCAAAAAAATCAAGGACTTTCGCAAAAAAAGAGGTAAAAGGCACAAATTATGGGTAGTTTTAGCCATTATATTTTTGGGTTTGATGGCGGGAAACGTGAATTATCAACAGATAGCAAGATTCAGTCAAAATGAGAAAGATAATCTAATTAAATGGCTAGGAATTCATCCAGAAAAAATCCCATCGTATAGTACAATAAGAAGAGTAATGATGGGGATTAATCTCCTAAAGATAAAAGCTGTATTTGATAATTTTGTCGAGGAATACTACGGGAAAAAAGAGGATACAGACTGGATAGCTATTGATGGCAAAACCTTGAAAAATACGGGTCTACCGAACCTAGTATGTAAAACTAAGTTGAGAAAAGCGAATCCAGCCCAACTCTGATTTTGAAATTATCAAAGTTTCTGAAGCCGTATCCTTATAATAGTTTTTTTGCCCTTTCACGATCGCAATTTCATCTATTCCTAACTTTTTTAATCCTTTCGGCGGATTTTTCCTTAATTCCTTCCCCATTTCTTTCAACATTGTTTCTATTTCTTGTTCGCTTACTCCGTTTCTTCTCGCTGTACTTTTGATATCACTTTCTATTACTTCTCTCACGCTTTTTTCTCTTCTTTTTCTACCGATATTATTATTCCCATTTCCGATTCTATTCGATAGTCTATTACTCGAATTCCTGCTATTTTTAGCACATTTGTCATTACATTTGTTTGCGCTTTTGATACCATCTTTCTGTTTTTGTACTTACTTTTTTTTGAATTGTTTCTTTTTTATCACAACTCTCTATCTTTGTCAATCCCCAAATACCTTATATCTATTTGCTTTCACTCATTTTTTAATTTTTATTTTTACTGTACTATTTTTCTCTTTTCTACATAACAAATTCGGTAGACCCGTTAAAAGATTGTTGAAGATCGTCATTCATATCGTAGCTCTCGTATTAACAGTATTTAACGTTATAGAAGTTCATATTGATATGGAAGGAGTAACAAGATTTAACTGTAAACCGAATGGTTCTTTTGCTGTTATTAATATAGAACAATCCCAAGAATATATTCGTGAAGAATTGTCCGAAGAAATTTTCTATAAACCAAAAAATCTACCTCATTGTGGCATTTTTCACGATACTAACGATCTTCTCATTGCTAAATTACTTGCTCAGTGCGTCCGTAATAATTATCTCGTTAAAGATCTCGCCGATTCAAACAATCCACCTTCATCAGCATCTTAAAAAGCGACTTCTTCTTGTCGTGCGGAATGGGGATTACAAAACAATATTGGTAGAGACGTTAAATTCACCGTCCCTACCAATGGCATCAGAATATATCCTCAGCAATGAGGAATGGGTCCTACATCATGCCCATGCCGCCCATGCCGCCCATGCCGCCCATGCCGCCCATGCCGCCCATACCGGGATCGCCACCGGCAGGCATGGGAGGAGCGGGTTCGGGTTTCTCCACGACTAAGGCTTCAGTGGTGAGAACCATGCCTGCGATCGAGCCAGCATTTTGCAGGGCAGAACGAATCACTTTCGCCGGATCGATGATTCCTGCCGCGATCATATCTTCGTAAGTATTGGAGACCGCGTTATACCCGACGTTAAATTCGGTGTTGCTGACCTTTTCCACGACAACAGAGCCTTCAACCCCAGCATTGCTTGCCAGTTGGCGCAAAGGCTCTTCGAGGGCGCGGGTGACGATATCTGCCGCCACTTTCTCTTCCTCGTCAGTGAGGGTCTCTTTAAACTCGGCAACTTTACCGGAGAGATGAATTAAAGTCGTGCCACCCCCGGGGACGATCCCTTCATCAACCGCAGCTTTGGTCGCATTCAGGGCATCTTCGATGCGGAGTTTGCGGTCTTTGAGTTCCGTTTCCGTCGCCGCACCCACCTTAATCACGGCAACACCTCCCGCGAGTTTGGCAATGCGTTCTTGCAGCTTTTCTTTATCGTATTCCGAGTCAGTTTCTTCTAACTGCTTGCGGATTTGACCGAGACGCTTGTCAACATCGCTGCTGTGGTCTCCAGTGGCGACAATGGTGGTATTTTCTTTATCGATGGTGACTTTCCGTGCCGTTCCCAACATCTCGAGGCTGACGCTATCCAAACTCAAGCCCACTTCTTCGGAAATGACCCGTCCTCCCGTGAGAACGGCAATATCTTGTAACATTTGCTTGCGGCGATCGCCAAATCCCGGGGCTTTAATGGCGGCGGCATTGAGAACTCCCCGCGCTTTGTTCACCACGAGGGTCGCCAGGGCTTCTC
>JBFRWJ010000406.1:0-3365 GCA_051439525.1 Spirulina sp.
ACAAAGGAATGGTCAATGGTGAATTTATCTTAAATATTGAACCCGGTCAAAAATCTGAACTCCCTCCAGATTATCCAGAATATAGAGATGGTAGAATTCTAACTCGGGTAGTAGAGGATTGTCTGAAGGGCTGAGGTCACATCATCCGTGCCATGAAAGGATGTGATTGAGAGCTTTGATTATCAGCGATCCAGCGTAATCTTCACCATCGAGGATGCACTGGTTTGATTAGCGCTCATCACTATTTGCGACTGTGACGCAATTACTGTCATGGACAAGGGAATACTAATAAAACAGGGAACTCACGAGGAACTGTGACAGGCCAAGGAGGTTTATGCTCGATTGTACTCTGGGGGTTAATATTTTTATTCAGTTTCTCGTCCTAGGGAAGTACTCTTCGCGCAACAACAAGCCCTTACGCTCAATCTATAATTTGATTTGACGCGGATGCTCGATCGGGAGATAATTGAAAAAATCGGGTTAACTAAAGTAAGACTCTATTTAAAAAGGGGCGATCGACCATGAACACGATGACAATTAATATTATTACAATTGTCGCGGAAGTTAGTTTAGTTCTTATCTTTTTCTTTCTTGTCGATTGGTTGTTTGGCAGACTATACCGACAAATTTTTAAACTTCCCGCACTGGCAAAAAGTAAAAATAGCGCGGGGGCGATTCGTCGCAACGTTCGCGGTTTTCTCTTTCTCGTTGGTTTTCTCCTCTCGTTGGGAATCATTGGTGCGAATGGTTTTCTCATCTATCGCGGCGAAAATGTTCGAGATTATAGCTTAGAACTCTTCCGTAAAATTCCCACAGAGTTTTGGATTGCTTTGGGTTTGGGGATTGTTAAAAGTATTGGAGCGATTATTGCAGCGAGTATCGTGCTGCGCATTTTTAATCGCTTGGTAAATATGGTCTCAAAATATGCTCAAAACTTTGATGGAATCTCCGCCAATGATGAGAGCATTGCTGAATTTTTCAATGCTTTTAAAAATAATATTAATAGTGCCTCTTGGATTGCGATCGCGATTCTTTGCGCTCAATTTCTCATTCTCCCCCCCGTCGTTACCAAATATTTATATATTCTGCTGCGAATTTATGTCATTGTTGCCATTGGATTGTTGATTTTTAAAGTGGTTGCCGTCATTATCGATAGCCTTGACGGTCTCAGTGTCAAATATTCCAGTCCCGATAATCTCTTGCGATTTTACGAGCAACTGCGACATTTAATCCCTTTTCTCAAGCGATGTTTGGAATATATTATTTATGTTATTATGGCAACTCTCGTTGTTCAACAGGTTGAATTTGTTGCCAATTTAGCAGAATGGGGACCTAAAGGCATAAAATTGATCGGGATCGTGCTTTTAAGTCGTATGTTAATCTCAATTATTTATGTGTTAGTCGAAGAGTTACTCCTCAAATCCCAAGATTTAACACCCACTCAACAACAGCGCCGCAAAACCATTACGCCTCTCGTCCAGAGTATTTCCAAATATTTTGTTTATTTTGGGGCGGGCGTTTTAATGCTCGATACGATTGGAGTCAATCCGGCACCCATTCTCGCCGGTGCGGGGATTTTGGGGTTAGCTGTCGGTTTTGGGGCGCAAAATTTAATCAATGACATTGTTTCCGGTTTCTTTATCCTCTTTGAAAACTATTATTTGGTGGGGGATTATATTGAAACGGACGAAGCATCGGGATATGTGGAAGCGATCGAATTAAGAACAACTCGCATTCGCCATCATCACGGACAAGTTCACATTTTGCGCAATGGCGATATTACTTCCATTACCAACTATTCTAAAGAATATATTTACGCTGCTGTGGATATCGGTGTCGATTACAATACCAATCTCGATCGCGTTTACGAAATTGTGGAAGCGATCGGTTATCAACTGCAAACAGAAAACGATGATGTTCTCGAACCCACCCAAGTTGAAGGCATTGAAGAGTTTGGGGATATTCGCATTATTATCCATACTAAAACAAAGGTCAAACCCGGCAGACATCTACAAGTCCAACGAATTTTGAGAAAAAGTTACAAAGAAGCCTTCGATCTCGAAAGGATTTACATTCCCATCGGAGAAATGGCCGATAAACCCGATTGGGCGGTTAAGCTGGAAAAAGAAGAACGACACCAGATCGAAAAAGCGGCGAAACAAGAACGCCCCAAAATGGTCAAACCGAAGCCTCAAGAGCCAACCCAAATCGCCAAAACTCAGAAACAAACTCCACCTGAAAAAACCAAGAAAAAAAGGAGATTTTGGTAATTCAGTTACCGATCGCCACTTCGGCTTTGCTCAGTACCGACTGATATGCGATCGCGCTGGGATGAGCTATTGTTGAGGACAGATCGTTATCAAGAAGCCAGAGCCAAGCTCTCAGAGAACAATATGGTTTTTCTTTGTCCTCAACTCAAGCACGACTTGATTCCCCAAGCTCATTCTTCTGAAGAGGAGGTGATGCTTGCTCGTGAGATTAAAGACTTTTGGGTCAGTATGTTTCAACTGTTTCAACGTCAGGTCGATGAAATTACCTCTGCTTACCCGGATGAAGACAATCAAGACCGACTTTATCTCAAGGTTCGCAAAGCTCTAGATGAATGTTCTGAAGTTAAGCTGTGCAACTCTCGTCGCGGAGAGCTTCAGGATCGTTTGTGGGCTACAGTATTGATGGACATTGACGAGGATCGCCAGCGTCTTGAAACTGCCTATCAATGCCATCAAAGCGGTGCAGGGGGACTAGAACTCAACGCAAAATTGAACATTCCCTCCCACCAACTCAAGACCCACATCCATAGAATGCCGGGAGGATATACACAAGATCTCGAAGGAGATCGTTTTGGGTTGGGTGTGCTTTACGACCACGGCGTTTTTCTCTATGGCCAGGGGTGGCTGGGGCCCCTCAATGACGAACTCGGTCACACTGTGATTCATCATATCTTGACCCAGCACTACCCGGATTTCCAACCCCACAAGATTTTGGATGTCGGGTGTACGGTGGGTCACAGTACTTTGCCTTATAAATCGGCTTATCCACAAGCCCAATTGTGGGCGATCGATCTCGGCGCATCGTTGTTGAGATACGCGATCGCACGCGCCAGAATTCTCAAACAATCCGTGCATTTCTCTCAACAAAATGCGGAGAGGACTGAATTTGCCGATCGCTCTTTTGATTTAGTGGTGAGTCATATTCTTCTGCACGAAATTCCCGGTGTGGCGAGAAAGAGGGTCTTTGCGGAAAGCTATCGTCTGCTGAAACCCGGTGGGATGATGGTGCATTTGGAGAGCAAAATGTTTCTCGAACCCCCTACTTTAGTGGCTCGATACTTCCGCGATACCGAAGTCTGGGCCAATTCAGAACCC
>JBFRWJ010000407.1:0-9238 GCA_051439525.1 Spirulina sp.
GGCGATCGCATCATCAATGAGAGCCATTCTTTTTTCCTATTTCCAATAAGAGCTGAGAGAGTTTAGCAAACGCCGCCCATAAAACCGTAAGCCGACATGGTTGCATAGGTATTGGGACCGACAATCCCATCGGGAACTAATCCCACTGCAGCCTGAAAATTCTGAACGGCGGCATGAGTACCGGGTCCGAAGATGCCATCGACGGCAATGATATCGGGGGTTTGGGTTTGTTGGTTGATGAATTCTTGCAGGGCTACAACTTCCGCACCGCTACTGCCAATTGATAACATAATGAACTCCTCGAGAGCAGATTGAATAATCCACTCTAGGGTAATCACCCCCATCGCGATCGTCAATAGAGAGCGAAGGCGGTCAAATTTTATTTCAGCAAAGGATAAAAGAGCGCTTTTTTCGAGGGGGTTTTCCCGTTGAGTTAGCGATCGCGATCGTCTAGATAGCCCTGTTGATGAACGGGAATTTCCACCACAAATTCGGCCCCCTCCCCGGGTTCGGAATAACAGAGCATTTTTCCCCCATGTCGTTCGACGACAATTTGATAGCTGATGGACAATCCTAAACCCGTTCCTTTGCCCACCTCTTTAGTGGTAAAAAACGGATCGAAGAGCTTATCCCGGGTCTCGGGTTTAATCCCCATGCCATTATCGGCAATGGTGATGCGAATCCATTCGGGATCGATTAACTGGGTCGCGATGATAATTTGGGGAATTTCTGAAGCTTGGAAATGACCGATCTCCCAAGACTCTTCCAAAGCATCGATCGCGTTGCTCAGTAAATTCATAAACACCTGATTCAACTGACCGGCAAAACATTCAATCGGCGGGAGATTCCCGTACTGTTGAATCGTCTCGATCTTCTCAATCCGGCCTTTTGTCTCCCAAACCGCTCCTTTTAACCGATTTTGCAAAATGCGTAAGGTACTGTTGATGCCTTCGTGAATATCCACTTGTTTCACTTCAGCTTCATCCAAGCGCGAAAAAGTACGCAAAGATTTCACGATCTCGCGAATGCGTTCTGCTCCCAATAAGAGAGAATCTTGCAATTTGGGTAAATCTTCTTTGAGAAAGTCCAGTTCGATCTCGTCAATGGCGGCTTGCAGGTCTGCCGGAGGATCGGGCAAATATTTCTGGTAGAGTTCGATTAAATTGACTAATTCATTGGTGTAATTTTGCGCGTAAACTAAATTGCCAAAAATAAAATTGACAGGATTGTTGATCTCGTGGGCGACGCCGGCAACCATTTGCCCCAAACTCGACATTTTTTCGCTTTGGATGAGTTGTGTTTGCGCTTGTTTGAGTTCGATGAGAGTTTTTTCGAGTTTTTCATTTTTTTCTTTTTGTCGTAGGGCTTCTTCCGCTTGTTTGCGTTCGGTAATATCCCGGAAGGTGCCCGTATAGAACGATCGCGCTCCTAAGTCGGCTTTGGTGAGCGTCGCTTCCACGGGAAAAATCGAACCGTCGGCACGATGTCCCACCACTTCCTGCTGGGGGTGATACAACAATTTAGTCAGTAAGGCGGCGCGATCGCTACTTTACTCCGCCGACCAACCGATAATCTCGACGTTGGACATATCGATCAAGGCTGCGGGAGAATAGCCGAAAATGACCTCCGTACTGGGATTGGCGGTCATAATTTCTAACGTGGCCGTACTGAAGGTAATAATGGCATCGGTCGATGTTTGCACGATCGCATCGGTACGGGTGACGGCTTCTTCCATTGCATCCATGACTTGATTGTAGCGATGGCCGATGCGACCGACTTCGGTAAAACCCTCGACGGGGACGCGAGCGCTCAAATCTCGCGTTTGCGCTTGATAGTCCATCACCCGGAATAGGTCGTAAACTTCGGTTTTGGCATCGTGTTCGGACACATTTAAGCCCATTTCTTCTTCCTTGGGGGAAACCCGTAAGAGGAAAAAGCGATTGAGGGTATAGGCCGCGATAAACGTCGCGCCAAAGGCCCAAATAAAGCTCGTGCCGATGCCGAGTAATTGCACCAAAATTTGTTGTCCCCGACTCAACCCGGTTGCCAAGATTTCCGGTCGTCCGAAGAGGGCGACGGCAAGGGTTCCCCAAGCTCCGGCTCCGGCATGAACGGCGATCGCGTCTACGGCATCGTCAACGCGCCAGCGATTTAACCAATACACGCATAAGCTCATCACCCCGGCTCCCGTGGCACCGATAATGGCGGCGATGGGGGTGGAAACCGCGTGACAGCAAGCCGTAATAGCCACCAAGCCCGCGATCGAGCCGTTGATGAGCCGTTCGACTCTCGGCAGGCGGTGCTGTTGCCAGTCGATGGCGGCGGCGGCGAGCATTCCTCCAATACCGGCAATGACGGTATTGACAATAATCTGAGGCACTTGTTCGTTTAACGCGAGGGTGCTGCCCCCGTTAAAGCCCAGCCACCCGAACCACAGTAACATGGCTCCAAATACGGAAAAGGGCAAGTTCGAGCCGCGAATCTCTTGGGGGGGGCGATCTTTGGGGAAGCGTCCCAAACGCGGCCCGATAATCATTAAAACGGCCAAGGCAATCCAACCGCCAATGGCGTGAACGACGGTGGAGCCGGCAAAATCCACAAAGCCCAGTTTGCCCAACCAGCCGGCAAAATTCCCCATCTCGGCACCGTTCCAAGTCCAATGACCGAAGATGGGATAAATTAAGCCCGAAGCGATCGCGGCGACCATTAAATATGCCTGAAATTTTAGGCGTTCGGCGACGGCGCCCGACACAATGGTGGTTGCCGTACTGCAAAACATGGTTTGAAACAAAAAAAAGGCGGCAAGTTCTGGCGCGTCATCTAAGTCGAGGAAGAACCCAGTCGAGCCAATCCACCCTGCATGAGAGACTCCAAACATCAACGCATAACCAAATACCCAAAATAAGGCAACGGAAACGCCAAAATCCGCTAGATTTTTGACCGCTACATTGATGCTGTTCTTCGATCGCGTCAGCCCCGATTCCAAGCACATGAATCCGGGCTGCATGAGGAAAACTAAGCCAGAACAGACGATAAGCCAAAGAATGTCTGTCACTGAAAAGTTAATAAATTTTTAATGTTGTTTCCGACCGCAATATTTTTTCATTAATCCCTCTCAACAATTGTGTCTTTTTATACAATTTTTTAGCTAACAATCTAAAAGAATTTGGAAGATTTTTTTTTGCTGTCAAGGAAATTTAAGGGATTGTTAGAGATAGCGGCGATATATCGCGATCGGTGACAATTCCTGTTGTTATTTTTCCGTTGACTTGTACGGGAACTAAAATAAATTGAAAGGTAAAGGGCTCGCGATCGGGAATTTCTTTATAATAGCTATATAATTTTTCTTCTCCTTGTACCAGAGACAAACTTTCCTCGAAACCCGCGTCAATGAATCGAGAGTGTAGTTCATTTTTGATATCTTCTTCAGAAATCTGTGCGCTAGATTCTTCAAGGGGAGGTCGTCCTCGCAAAACGTATTTTTCTGAATCTGAAAAAACCGGATTTTGCAATTCAGTAACTTGAATGGGTTGTAAGTTCAGTTCTTTATAAATTCCCGCAAAAATCTTCTCGATAAGTTTTTTCTCGGGCGGAAATTTTTCGATTTCGTTTTTGAGATCTTCAAATTTAGCAAGGGATACGACTTGAGACAGTAAGATAATTATCGTTTTATCTTCTAAAGAAAAAAGATGGAGATACTGAGATTCTCGATTACTATTACTAACAGAAATTTCATAGATTTTAGAGGCTTGGCGGCTTTCAGCAATCCGAGGTCGATCGAATCCATTTTCGGGAATCTTTTGTTCAAAAAATGCAGCAACTTCTTCCAGAGAATCTCGAGTGTGCAAGACATCGCGATCGATTTCCGCAGTCGATAAATAAGCTAAACCCGAACCTTGTTGGGAATTCTGATAATGAGGAAAATTCTCTGTAAAAGGATCGCCGTGAGTTGTTGGGGTCGTTGCAATATTTTGGTCCGAATTTTCGTCGGTTGAATGGGTTGGAGAAGGGGACGGTGATGGGGATGGGGACGGTGATGGTGATGGGGATGGTGATGGGGATGGGGACGGTGATAGAGATGGAGAAGGGGATGGTGATGGAGAAGGGGATGGTAATGGGGAAGGAGGGGATTGAGGTGGAGATTTCTGGAGAATTTCTTTTTGGGGCAGAGGTGGAGGAGGTGTTGGGGGTTGAGGGGTAACGGCAGCCCGTTGTTGGGGAGGTCGTTGTTGGGGAAGTGGCGATCGCGTTGCCGGAGAAAAGTTGGGCGTTGGGACCGAAACTTCTGGAGTAGGAATCGGTGAGGGTTTGGGGGGAGCGAGTCGCGTAATTTTAATGGTTTCTTGCTTCTCGTCCTCAGTGTTGGGAGACTCCGTCACTTCAGCTTCTCGGGCGAGGGGAAGCAGCAAAAGCGCAGCGTGCAGCCCCAAAGAAATGAACAATAAGGGACGACAGAAAACTCGCAAGAGGCGCAACTTTTTCCAAGAGGGAGAATCCATGACCGACCGCGCGAAAAAACAGCAATCCAGATAGTATAGTAGCTTGCTTGCAGGGAAATGACGCACGGCCTCGGCCAATTGTTTCTCGAACCAGCACGGGAGTAGCAGAATCCTCGCAACAAAGCGATCGCTGGCAACTCGGCGATCGCGATCTTCTCCCCCGATCGATATCCTCAAACAAACACTGCCTTCCGGTAGGCCGTTTTTAAGTCTTCGGGAATGTAGGGAAGTAATTCGTCAATCGAGCAGTTGAGTTTTCTCGAGAGAGATGCTAAGGCTTCGTCGAGCTTTCTCGGGTCGTCGGGAACGTAGACCAAAACATCCCAAACCTGTCCTCCCGTAGCTTGACACAATTGGCTGAGCGTCTCAAAACCGATGCCTTTGGCTTTATTCTGTTCGAGTTTGCCAATGAGTTGCTGGCTGCGCTTGCTCAAGTCGGCTAATTCTTCTTGAGTTAATCCGCATTTCTTTCTGACTAGCGGTAATACGATGATGATGGGCATTGTTTTTCTGGGTTCTTTGTAAGTTGGGCAGGAGAGTGCTACCCAGGTTATTTTTGACAAGACGTCATTTGATTAGTCTTTCTTCTTTATATAACATTTTAGTCGCAAAAGAATAGTCGGAAAATCACTTATTGTTTTTTGCAAAAAAATGAAAATCCTTTCATTTCTGTGAAGACAATTTGAAAACCCTAGCGATTGATTCAAATTGCATCAAGAAAGTACGGTAATTTGTTCTTATCGATAAATGAAGCAAATTGCATCGATCTATAAATATATGAAATTGATAAAAAAATACAAAAACGCCGATCTTGCGAATTTATTGTCAAGGGATCGCCATTTAAGAAAATAAGCTCGATCGCGGTAAAAATTTTCACAACTTTTTCACAAAGATATGATACTGTCCATGGTTTGCCATCTGACTAGAGAAGTTGGCGATGGAGAAGAGGGGCGAGAAATCAGGGGATTGGGACATCATCAAAATCTTTGCCCCGTCTCGGGATTATAGCGGGCGGTTCTCCCTCGGGGCGCTCGCGTTTGACTCCTGCTCAAATTGCCTACGAAGATCTATCTAAAACCGTAGCGTTGATGTCTTCTCATTTTGAATCAGGTCATAAATACCGAGGTGTTGCAAATGTTCGGCAAGAATACTGGGAATGAGATCGGTTTGGGGAATGCTCCCTTGAGAGATAGAAGGTTGTCCGACAATTATCACACCTGCTCGTTTACTATTTTCTCGAGTCTGATGAGGAAGTTTAACCGCGATGGAAGGGTGGCAAGCGTGCCAAAAAACATCTTGGATATAAGTTAAGAGTTCTTTGCCCAGTGGGGTCTTGCGCCAATCTAATTGAGGGGCGATCGCATCATCGAGAGCGATCGCGTTTCCCCGAGCCCCCCAGATGCGGAACACTGGGCTATTATAAAGACTGCCTTGTTCCCCGAACGCAAAAATCTTGCCTTCTCCAGTGACATCCACAAAACGATGGGGGAGAAAGGAGAAGCAAAAACAATTGATCCGATCGGAATTTTGGGCGACCTCATTTAGAGGGGTTTTGCGAATGAGCGCAAAACAAAATCGCTCTCCGACAGGGAATTTAAAGGATTTGCTCCCTTGGACGCGATCGTCGGCAAAGCGAGCGCCCCAACTGCCAAATCTCGCGCCTTCTGTCAAATCGGCGATCGCTAAATATCCTCGAGCTGCATTCGATTGACGGTCCCGGTGGATGCGATGGAGAATTTCGCGAATAAATGCCGGAGAATCCCATTGAAAATCTTCCAATCCCTCTAAACTGAAGAGTACGAGTTGTCCTTGGGAGATTTCCCGACCGTGCCAGAGAAATTCAAAGACAATTTCTCCGGTTTCCCCCACGGTAAAGATTCCTGATGGCAGTTCTCCAGAGGAGCGGTTAGGGGTCAGAAAATCTCGAATATAAGGAGCTTGTGGAGATACTCCAAACCAGTGTTTGAGGAATTTGACGACCATATCACTCCAAAAGTACGAGAGAATATCCAAAAGTACGAGAGAATATCTGAGTTGACTCTCCCGATTTACTCTTGGGACGCAATCGATGGGAATTATGCCCTTCTTCATATAACGTTACAATTTCTACCGGCAAATTTTTTCTTTTCTGCTCTAACTCCTCGCTCATTCCCAATTTCCCATGACCTAGCATGACCGAACTCGATCGTCTCGCCCGAGAAATTATTGAAGGAAAAGGTTATATTTTGCTTCCCGAGGTTTTAACCCGAGAAGAAGCAAAAGAAGCGCGATCGCTCGTTCTCGATCGCGCTGAAAGAGAGCGCCAACAAGGCAAAATTTTGCGTCACGAGAACCGAGAAAGGCTCTATGGATTAATTTACAAAGGAACAATTTTCGAGGAAATGGTACAGCACCCTCGAGTGCTTGCCATTATCGAGAAAATTTTAGGCACGGATATTGTTTTAGGAGGATTTTCCGCCCATCTTCTTTATCAAGATGCTATCAGAATGGGTTGTCATGTCGATTATCCCTATTGGGCAATGCCTGCCCCTTTCCCCACCCAACCCATTTTAGAAGTGCAAGTGATTTGGTTAGTAGAAGATTTTACAGAAAACAATGGTGCACCTTTATTTGCTGCCGATACACAAAAATTACGGACTTGGCCGGATGCAAAAAAATTCGATAAAATTGCCAAAAAGATAACGGGAAAAGCGGGTTCTGTTCTCATTTCTCACGGACTTTGCTGGCACGATACATCAGAAAATCTCACTGCCACTCCTCGCGTTTCTCTGTTGGGAAATTATACGCCGCCCTTTGTCCATCCCCTCGAAGAGAATTTATATGATTTGAATCTCGATGTTATCGATCGCGCCACCCCGCAACTCAAAAAACTCTTACGCCATGCTCTAAAAGCCAAAGAGCAACCCGTATTTGAGATTCCCCATCAAAATCTTTATCAATAAGCAATGAACAATGAACAAATAACCAACAACCCACAACTAATAACCAATAACCAATAACCAATAACCAATAACCAATAACCAATAACCAATAACCAATAACCAATAACCAATAACCAATAACCAATAACCAATAACAAATGACCCAATGGCAACCCCAGCAAATCGAGCGCTTGAAATTGATTGGAGTGATGTTTCAGTTTCACCGGGACGATCGCCCTCTCGATCGCCTTGCTGCCCGACTCCAAGTCGATCCTGCCGTGTTGTTGGCATTAGAGGGAGGAAAGTGGGAACTATTACCCCCACCCAAACAAACCCGCCTCATTATCCAACATTATGCGCGGGTTTTGGGGGTAGAATATCTACAATTAGATGAGAGTTTGCCCCTCTTTTCGTCGGAAGCCGTTTCGTCGAAGAACGCCCCAAAAACTGAGTCGAGAGTCTCCTCGGAAGAGGATGTACCGAAAAGATCCCCGAAGCCTCGAAGGTTGTCCCCCATACGAATGTGGAAACGGGTCTCGACGGCCAACTTTCGATTTCCGACTTCTAACTTCATGAGGTGGCCCTCAAAACGAAGGTGGAAGCGTGTTTTCTCTCGGCGGCTCTGGCAGCGCTTTCCCTCTCGTTTGTCAGCTTTCCTCAAAGTTAAAACTTTACCCAGTTGGAAAAATATTAGAGAACAGAGGAAACTCCTGCAACTGTGGCTGGGAATGACGCTGTTTTTGGGGGCTTGTTTGGCAGCGATCGTCGCGATCGCTCATCTCCTCTTGGTTTTATTTTCGACCATCGCGCCCAGAGTCCCCCCGTCCAATCTTGCAGGCATTCTCTGGCTGGGAATTTTTGAATTTTTTAAGGTTTTTCTTTCTTTTGTGGGCTTTTTTGCTTTACTGTTGGGGTTGGGATCGCTAGGGCGATCGTCCAATTCTGCTAAAGTCCCCCCAAACGATTCAAAGGAAAGAAACGGAACCCCGCGCGACCGATAATTTTTTCCTCGAGAACAAAGCCCCAAACGTGGGAATCACAGGATTCATTGCGATTATCCCCCAAGACGAGATAGCGTTTTTCGGGAACGGTAACGGCGGGAAAACGATATTGGGGTACGTCATTGATATAGTCTTCTTCTAAGGGCTGACCATTCAGATAAACCCGATTGTTTTTTACTTCTATCGTATCCCCGGGCGCGCCGATAATGCGCTTGATATAGGCATCTTTAATGGGGAGGGTTTGCGGTTGGGCTGGGTTGCAGCGAATGGCATTATCGGGGGGGGTAAAGACGATAATATCTCCCCGTTGGGGTTTGCGAAACCGATAGCTGATTTTTTCGATCGCCAAGCGATCGCCGACCTCTAAGGTGGGTAGCATGGATTTAGAGGGAATATAACGTGCTTCAGCGATGAAGGTGCGGATGGTTAACGCTAAGCCCACGCTAATGCCCATCAGCATCGCGCTTTCTACCCAAACATTCGTCTTTTTCTCAGCCATGCAATTCTCGGTTCGATCTATCTCGCATTCTTCGATTCTACACTGGAGTTGGGGAGATGGGAAAGAGCGCGAAGGAGAGAGGTGGAAACGGGAATTGAGCAGATTGTTGCGAGGACAAACCTTTTTAAACTCATTTTTTTACATTGCTATATATTCCTTTACAAAACTTTTTCAAATGAAGATTAAAAGTAAATAAATTCAAAGCACCTTTCTCAAGGAGCGAAAAAAGGTTTAAACTAAAAATGTTACGAAAAAATGATTTCTTGGTTCGTGTAAGGTTCAATTCAAACTGTAATTTACAGTCGTCCAAACCTTGGA
>JBFRWJ010000408.1:0-10716 GCA_051439525.1 Spirulina sp.
GGGGCGGCACTCACCGAAACCGCGATCGCCCCCAGTTTTTGAATGCTGAGATAAGCAAACACAAATTCGGGAATATTAGGGAGAAAGAGCGCAACGCGATCGCCCCTCTTCACATCCAAAGCTTGCAAGCTATTGGCGGCACGATTAACGAGTTCGTTTAGCTCTCGATAGGTAAACGTTTTCCCTTCAAAAAGAAGCGCGGATTTGTTAGGAACGAATTTAGCGCCCCGCTCGACATTTTGAGCAATGTTCATAACCATTTGTAACAACCCCTTGGTCTTTATTGGATAACACGACGATCGCGTTGATGGCGATCGAGAAGATTCGGACTCGATGGAACTCTGTGATTGTAACCCGACGATCGCGTTCATTGACCCCGATGGCGATCGCTACTTCTTGAAGATTTGTCCGAATTTCTGGCTCATCGTATCTCTCTAATGGTGCGAGAGTAAATTCGTCATGTTGTGCCAATCTTCATGCCGAAGGGCAAGCAGTTTCAGACATTGACCGAGGGCGATCGCAGTTTGTTGAAGAACTCGATGCACGGGAAAGAATTGACGACGAACTCGGTAGCGAATGCGACTTGTCCCCACGACACCGATCGCCAAGCCAATTTGTTGCCAATCTTCTGCATCCAAGCGAGCGATCGAGACACATTGCCGACCGATTTCTTTGAGTTGTTGGGCTTGAGTGCGTCCGAGAGAAAGCGAATTTTCTTCAAAAGCAAAGTAAGAAGATTGAGAAGACTGAAGGTAGATATTGTGCTGTACCATTGTTTGATTTGCAGAATATGGAGTTTGCAGAATGAGGGAGCTCAAAAAGTTACGTCTGAAGCCGGGAAAAATTAGATACTCGATAAACTCGCGAGGGTTGCGCTCATCGCGTTGACAATCTTGCCTTCCCTGGCGATATCGGCAGCAATGAGAGCGATATGTTCGTCAAGAAATTGGTCGAAATCATCCCAAACATAAGGGCGATCGCCAGAGGCGGGTTTGCCGATGACTTCCCGGACGGCTTCGTACAGGGGAAGGGTGGCGGGAGAGAGCAATTCCGGGGCATTATAATGACCGGCAATGGCATGAGTTCGCAGGTCGACGGCTTGAACGCCAAACATTAAAGCCACTGCCATATACTGATGGCAAATTTCGATCGCGGTGCGGGTGAGGTTGGCAGAGGCAAATCCCTGAGAATTCACGTTTTGGTTGAATTGCTCGGCATGGGTGGGGTAGCGATCGGCGATGGAGTTGCCGTAGAAGGTCAGGAGGGGCATCAAAGAATTCCCGGTAATTTGCAAGCCTTTTAAACCCATGTTGACTTTGCGTTCCGTATTGCCCGCTAGGGAGGGACTCAAACCGCCATTAAATTCGGGGGCCACTAACAGGGCAATTTGCACGTCGATATGTTTGGCCAGCAAGCCGAGGAGGTGACGAACCCGATCCATGCCCACGCCAACGTATTGACCGAGGAAGTTGCCGCAGTGATAGCTGCTGCCTGCTTCTAAATCGATGAGGGGATTGTCGGTGACGGAGTTGAGTTCGACTTCCATCTGCTGGCTGACATCGAGCAGTCCGTCGGCGATCGGTCCGATGTATTGGGGCAAGCAACGCAAGGAGTAGCGATCTTGAATTAACTCATTGCCGCGATAGTCGTGGCGACCGTCGAGTTCGTCGCGGCTCAAGCCCGAACCGTCTAAAAGTTCGATGGCTTTTTGGGCCGACCAACGCTGACCGAAGTGAGGCTTGAGTTGGTGAATGAACGGATGAAAAGATTGGTTGGTTCCGCCGAGTCCTTGAATCATTAATGCGTGAACGCCCATGCCCAAGGAAAGCAGGACTTTGGCATCCCGAACGCACAAGGTGGCAATTCCTGCCATGACAGAAGTCCCGTTCATCATGGCCAGTCCTTCTTTGGGAAGGTAACGAATGGGAGAGAGTTCTAACATTTCCAAGGCTTGCCCGGCTGTCAGTTCCCGACTGTTATAGTCTGAGGTGTATCTGTCATCCATGCCGGCGATCGCTCCTGCAATGTAGGCTAGGGGCGTTAAATCTCCGCTCGCACCGATGGAACCGAATTCGCGGACGTGGGGCGTGATGCCTGCATTGAGAAAGTTCGCCAAGCGTTCGATAATTTCTAAGCGAATGCCGGATGCACCTTGCATGAGGGCGTTGATCCGCAAGAGCATGGCAGCACGAACGTCGGCGATGGGTAGGCGCTTGCCCGCTCCAACTTTGTGATACCATACTAAATTGTTTTGTAGTTCCGTCGCTTCTTCCGGGGCGATCGCTTGGTTGGCCATGCCGCCAAATCCCGTGGTCACGCCGTAAATCGGCTTGCCGTTTTTCACGGCATCGGCAATATATTCCCGGGAGGCCCGTACCCGCGATCGCACTTCTTCTTTTTGACTCAGATGCACTTGCACCTGATGGCGGGCGACGTTGGCGACATCATTGATGCTCAATCGCTTCTCGCCAACAATAACATTACCCGAGGCAACACCGGATGCACTCCGAATAAACGGTAGTGATGAAACCGAAATCGTCATTTTTTTTCTCCTAGAAGAAAACTTTTCTTTTTCCTTTTTCTTGTGATCGCAATCACTTTCACTGCCTCTGTTTCGGTGCTAGGGTAATGGTGTCAAAGGATTCTTAAAATATACAAAATTAGCTCTTTCTCGAAATTGGACTAATCAGTATATTTAAGGAATGACATAAACCTCATACAAACCCCATTGATTTGAACACCTGATTTGAACACCTGATTTGAACAGTGATTTGAACAGTGATTTGAACACCTGATTTGAACACCTGATTTGAACACCTTCTCTAAACCAATCAATTCATCTTTCTCGTTCTTTATTGACTTTTATGTGGATATTCTTCTGATATCAAATAATCCTCAGATGGGATCTATCCATATAATGGTCTAGACTAGAATGGTCATCGGTTTTTTAATGTTCTCTTTTTTTCCTCAATCTTCTGCATGGAAGCAATCGAGTTTGGAGAATAAACTTATGACAATCAACTTTTATTGTTGATTTTTTCCAAGAAAGAGATGGGGAGTAAAGAAAGAAAACAATAAAAAACACTAAAGAACACAAGATAGAGAATTGAGTCTTGTCTTCTGCCCAGTAGTTGGGAGAGCGTTGGCAAAATCTTTTGCACAACTAGAGAAGTTAACGAAACATCATGAGAAGAATCGTGAGAATGATTGGATTGTCAATCGGAGGGTCAAACTAATAAGGAGGATTGGCTGTCTTATTATTAGCTTTACCTGAATGACTATTTCTTCTCTCTATTTCTTCTCTGGGAATGTTTGCTGTTTTGAACGGTTCTTTTGAACGTCATTATTAATCAATGAAATGGGTTCAAAAGAACGTATTTATTCATAGAGGCAAGAAGAAATTTCTTGTTTGCTCTGTACACTACTTACATTAACATCGTCAGTGATTTCTGTCAATTGTTTTCGTGATGTTTTCGGGATTTTTACGTAATCTTCATGAAACCTATTTTCCTTTACATTGTCTTGCAATAAGATAACTTGTTGCCTAGATTGATAGTGTCATCAAAGTCACATTCTGTGCGGATCGTTCATGTTTTATGGGAATTAACCTAAACCTTGTGCGAGCGATTCGTATAGAAAGATTATCAAGATTTTACCTCCTATTTAACATTGATGCAAAAATGTCAGCAAAGATACGAAAAAAGTGCCTTGCTGCAAGAGTCATACTGAATGAATCCCAGACAATGAATTGCGGGCTTTGTCTTCTTCTCTGTAGATTCCTCTACGTATTTCCTCCCGGATAAGGATAGCGATCGTGAAGACGAATTCAATCGTGAAGACGAATTCAATCGACCCCACTCGAAATCACCCCGCTCCGATCGAGTAGAATTTCTTACAGGGAGTTGTCAAGTAATCAGAAAAGAGTAAACAGAGAAAAAGCAGTCAAAATGTTGATTTTTCTCTGTTAGATTACTTAATCTGATACTTTTTGGATTGAGGATTAAGTTTGTTTAATACAAAAATTCAATACACGACCTTCAAGACTTCCAAAGTGAAAGTCTTGTTAGTTGGTGTATTTTTGGGTTGCAAACACTCAGTCTTGAATTTCGGGAATTGCTGCGAGCGTTTTGCTGTTGTTATTGTCATAACGTTATGACAATAACACTTTTGCTAATGCCATTCAATAAAAAGCGGAAAATATATTAACTTTTAACTGTTGAGGGTAAGAGTCGCCTTGGAAGCTAGTTTAAGTTTTTTTAAGTTTACGATTGAACGAAAACCTTTAATAATATCAAAATTTTCTCAAAACACAAAATATTTCTGGGGTGAAATTCAGAAAAAACTCATCAGACTGTCAGAATTAAGCGCATCGGACGATCGTGACAAAGAAAGCGATCGCATCGGACGATCGTGAAAATCCGAAAATTGGCGATCGCCATGAGAGAACGATGGGAGAAAGGGCGAAAAAATATAGAGACGTTCGTGAGAACGTCTCTATACTCTTGTTTGAGCCGATCGCGCCGTGTTTTTATTGAGCCGCAACCGGTTCGGGAGAAGCAGAGGGAGTGGTACCATTCGTTCCCGTTCCATTGGGGGAAGTCGCTTCCTCTTTCTTTTGTCGGTGCCAAGAAACAGTGGGGAGAATGTGTGTTTTATCCACGCGATGCTTGTACTTGGCGGCGAAATTCAGGAGAGAATCGAGTAACGAGTCATTGAGATAGTGGGGTTGCAGTCCCAGATCGAGAAGTTTGGTATTCTTGGCATTAAAGTAGTGCTGTTCGAGCTCGACGCGGGGATTGGGAAGATGATCGATCTGCACCTCCAATCCCATTTTTGCCCCCGCTTCCTTCACTTTTTGCGCCAAATCCCCAACGCTAAAGAGTTCGGTAAACTGGTTAAACACGCGAAACTGTCCGGGATCGGCAGGGTTGGCGATCGCGAGTTCCATACAGCGTACCGTATCGCGAATGTCCAACAACCCGCGAGTTTGGCCGCCTTTCCCATAAACCGTTAGAGGATGCCCGATCGCCGCTTGAATGCAGAAACGGTTCAACGCCGTCCCAAAGACCCCATCATAGTCCAAACGGTTGATGAGCATCTCATCCATCGCCGTCTCTTCCGTTTTCACACCATAGACGATCCCCTGATTGAGATCCGTAGCGCGCAGCCCCCAAATTTTGCAAGCAAAGTGGATATTGTGGCTGTCGTGAACCTTGGACAAGTGGTAGAAACTCCCCGGTTGTTTGGGATAGGGGAGGGTATCCTTGCGTCCGTTGTGTTCGATCTCGATATAACCTTCTTCGATATCAATGTTGGGGGTACCGTATTCTCCCATGGTGCCCAACTTGACCAAATGGCAGTCAGGAAAATCCTCCTTCATGGCGTAGAGGATGTTCAGGGTGCCCACCACATTATTAACTTGAGTAAAAACGGCGTGTTCGCGATCGATCATAGAATAAGGCGCCGATCGCTGTTCCCCAAAGTGAACGATGGTGGTGGGTTCAAACTTCCGTAGCGCTTTGCTTAAAAAATTATAATCGGTAATATCGCCCACAAATAAATCGATGGTTTTCCCCGTTAACTCCGCCCACCGTTGCAAGCGTTTTTGAATGGGGGCGATCGGGGTCAGAGTATCGAATCCCAACTTATTATCCCAATGGCGGCGACTTAAATTATCGAGAATGCCGACTTCGTATCCTTTATTAGAAAGGTGGAGTGCTGTTGCCCAACCGCAATAACCATCACCACCGATAACCAGAGCTTTCATATTGGTTCTCTAAAACTGTATTTGCCGATACTGGGTAAATGTATCAGGAATTGGGACACCTTTGGCATCTTTTTACGTTTTAGGACCGAAAAATCTACCTTCATCCTTCCCCTTTCCCCCTTCTCCATTCATCCTTCCCCCTTCCTCCTTCACCCTTAACCCTTCATCCTTCCGAAACTCCTTCCCCTTCTCGTCACTTCTCGCTACCCTAGAAAAAGGAAAATGTTAGAGAAATAGAGATTGTGGCTTTTAAGATTGGGTTGTTGGGCTTGGGGACTGTCGGGACGGGAACGGCAGAAATTTTGTCGAATCCAGCCGGACGCAATGCTTTACTCGAAGAGGTCGAAATCCATCGAGTAGGGGTTCGTTCCTTGGATAAACCTCGAGCGATCGCTTTGCCTCGGGAAATCTTCACGACAGATTTAGAAGCAATTGTTAGCGATCCCCAAGTTGATATCGTGGTGGAGTTAATCGGGGGCATCGAACCGGCGCGATCGCTGATCCTCAAAGCGATCGCCTCGGGCAAGCACGTGGTAACAGCGAATAAGGCGGTAATTGCCCGTCATGGAGACGAGATTTATAGGTTGGCGCATGAAGCGGGGGTTTATATTCTCCTCGAGGCGGCGGTGGGGGGCGGCATTCCCATTTTACAACCCTTGAAGCAATCCTTGGTAGCCAATCGCATTCAACGCATCACGGGCATTATTAACGGCACCACGAACTATATTTTGACCCAGATGAAGGAAGCGGGGCGAGATTTTGCCGACGTTCTCGCGGAAGCGCAACAGTTGGGCTATGCGGAGGCGGATCCCACGGCAGATGTCGATGGGTTTGATGCCACCGATAAGATTTCGATTTTGGCAAGTTTGGCTTTTGGCGATCGCGTCCATTACGAAGATATCGAACGAGAGGGCATTCGCCAAATCAGCGTTGCCGATATTACCTATGCCGATCGCTTGGGATTTGCCATTAAATTACTGGCGATCGCCCAAAAGGACAGTCATACCCACGACAGTTTGCAAGTGCGCGTCGGTCCTACTCTCGTCCCCCACAAGCATCCCCTCGCCAGCGTCAATGGGGTGTACAACGCCATTTTTGTCGAGGGAGACCCCTTGGGACAGGTGATGTTTTACGGGCCCGGTGCCGGGAAAGGGGCAACGGCGAGTGCGGTGGTTGCAGATATTCTCAATCTCGTGGCTTTATTGAAGAGTGCAGATGCCAGTAAAGGCATTCACGCCCTATATGGTTGCTTCCATCAAGATTATGCAACGGTAACCCCCATCGAGGAGTTAGAAACGCGATTTTACGCCCGTTTCTTGTGCGGCGATCGCGCCGGAGTCATCGGTCACCTCGGGACTTGTTTCGGCGATAATGGGGTCAGTTTGGAGTCTGTAGTGCAGATTGGTTTCCAAGGGAATCTCGCGGAAGTGGTGGTGGTGACTCACGACGTGCGGGAAGGAAATTTCCGTCGGGCGGTCGATGCAATCCATCAATTCGAGTCTGTAGACGATATTAAGATTGCCAGTATCTTGCGGGTTTTTTAAATTAATCTTTCTTCTGGCGTTAATTTTACCAAGTCTGCACTCGCCTCCCAAAGTTCTCTTGCCTTTTCGCGATCGCGAGATTCTTGGGAGGAGTATAAGCAGGGAGGGTAAAACAATCCCGGTAGAGTATTCTCATAGTTGTTGAGTTGGGAGAAAAAATAAACTACTTTAATAGCTTCACAATTTCTTCATCCGTAAAACCAAATTGTCTAATTTTAAGAATTTTAATGAGTTGCTTGGGTTTTAAAGAGGGGATATTTTTAGGCATGAACGGCTCTCAACTCGAAGATTTCTGAGGTTAATCCTTGATTTTCCACGGTTAAAAATTCATGTAAATTTTGAATAGAAATGGGTTGATTATAAACATTTGTTTCTTCTTGACAAACTTCTGTAAAACTTTCAATTGCTTCTTTAAGTTTGGCAAGGGATTCATCGCGATCGCGTCCCTGTCCGACTAAACTATTTTCTAAACACAAACTGACCCAATACCCCGCACTTTGGCGCGAAACTACTGTATAAAAGTCCATTTTCAATCTCCTTAATGATGGAACAATAAGCAGCGCGATCGCTTAATTTAACAAAAACAAACTCGGATCGACATGGATAAACTTGCCTAAACTTTCAGCTTGCTCTCGGGCGATCGCACATTCCCCATTCATGATTTTAGCAGCCATTTCGCGAGAACCCAAAACTTTTTCTAGGTCGGATTGTTGTAAATTTCTAGCTTCCAGCAGATGAAGCAAGCGCGATCGCCTTTCTTACTTTCAGTATAGCGAATCTACGGTAAAAACTACCAAAGCGATCGCGCCAATTTCTTTACTGTATTTCAGATTCTTCTCGATTTCTCTTAGAAAACCAATATTGCGCTTGCAGAAAATCAAAAATTTCCTCATAAATCCACTTTTTTTCAATCATTGTCAAGCAATTACTTGTGGGATCGATACGAATCCGTTTATTTTTGTGTTTAATGGTACAACCTTCATCGTAATGAATTGGCATTATTAAGTCTCGAGAATGACCTTTAATCGTACAATTGTTTAAGAATCTTCTTTGCTTTAAAGAAAAAACATCAGGTTTGATTTCTAAATTAAGAGTACCGAACCAAATCCATGTCAATTCCCATATTCTTTCCAAAAGTGCCCAGGTTAAAACAATGACAAAAGCTAAAAATCCTCCTAATGAACCTAGCAGATAAGATATAAATATCCCGAAGAAAGCTGCAACAAGGAGACCATTCCACCAAGTTTTAGCATTTTTTAAACTATATTGATTGCGATAAGTCGGAATATTGATTTGCAGTTTATTGGCCGTTCTAATGATTTTTACTTGACTCCCTTTAACTTTTCTTAGCGACTGCTCGAATTGACTCAAACTTAACTCTTTTAATGCTTCATCTGCCGCTCTAAATCTTTTTTCTACTTCGGGTTCAATCATTTTTCCCAACCAATTCTGAAATGATTGGGAAATGTTAAGATCGAGACTGCTTAAGTCAATTTTCATTTGATTGTAAGGTAAATCGGCAGGAGAACGATGAGTTAAAAGATAAATGAGAGTACAACCCAAACTGTAGAGATCGGAAGCACAATAAATTTTACCTTCAAATTGTTCTACAGGAATATAACCGTAAGTTCCCACAATAGTATTACTTCCAATTATAGTCCGATCGTAAATCGCTTTAACCGAGCCAAAATCAACCAAATAAACACTACCATCATCACGAAGCATGATATTTTGTGGTTTAATATCTCGGTGAATCATTGGAGGATTGAGATGATGAATATAGGTGAGTATTTCTAAAATTTGAATGGCTATATTTTTGACTCCTTCTTCTGTAGTATTCCATCCTCTTTCTACGAGAGCGGCTAAAGATTCACCTTCGACTAATTCTTGGATTAAATAAAAAGTGCGATCGGTCTGTGTCTCGATGTGGAAGTAATCGATATAATTGGGGACAAAAGGATGATGCAAACTTCCTAAAACTCGTGCTTCTCTCTCAAATAATTCTAATATTTTCCAATCCTTTGCTTGTCGTAAAGAGACAAGTTTAATGGCAACTTTTTGATGATGATGAAGATCGAGTGCCGAGTAAGTTGTTCCCATCCCTCCTTGTCCTAAAAGAGCAATAATTTGATAGCGATTAGCAACAATTTCGCCTCGATAATGGATTAACGTCATAATTTGTTCCTCTTTTATTATCGTTTGATCGCGATCTATTCAATGGATATTATTTGATTTCTTTAAGAAAATTTTGAATTTGTGCTGCTATCCATTTAATATCTTTAGATTCTAGGTGATTATCGTCAATAAAACGATAAGAGTGCATTCCTTTCCAAATCAGACACTTCTGTGCTTGATAAGTAATATCAGCAATATCTTCTGTCCTGAATCTTATTGTTTTGGTGAAGACAAATAAATCAATCCACTTGATAATACATTCATTGCGATTGATTTCCAAATAAGTCTTCTGACACAAAGCATAAAAATTGTACAACAGAAAACCAGCCCAAAAAAGATGAAATAAGATCTGTGAAAAACTAGAAACATAATCATTCTCCCACATCTTAACCAAAATAGATAAAGCCCACAACAAACACAATAAAGAAACGGGATTATAATTGATTTTAATAATTAAGGTTTGCTTGTTTTTCATGAATTGGACTCGCTCATTCAGTTCGGGTTTTTGATTTAGCAAAATACTCTTCTTAAAACTATCTTTTTTATGACTTCCATTAAGTTTGCCTTGTTTTAATAAAGATAGAGCTTCTCTAGCGGATGAGAATCTATCTTCCGGCAAAGGTTCAACTAATCGATCTAGCCAATTCTTAAAAACAGAAGATATCTTAACTCGGCTTTTAAAATCTATTTTTAGATTCTTCTTCGGTAACTCTGATGGTTCTTGTCTGGTCAAGAGATAGATTAGAGTTGCGCCCAAACTATATAAATCTGAGGCAAAAGAAGCCTGTCCTCTGAGTTGTTCAATCGGGATATAACCCATCGTTCCTACAAAGGTACTGGCAAAACTTTTGCTATTCCTGAATACATTCTGTACCGTCCCAAAATCGACCAAATAAACGACTCCATCTTGACGACGAATGATATTTTGCGGTTTAATATCTCGATGAATGACGGGGGGATTTAATTCCTGTAGATAAGTTAATATCTCTAATATTTGTATGGCAATATCTTTGACTTCTTTCTCTTTGGGATGCCATCCTCTTTCGAGTAAACGGGCTAAACACTCCCCTTCAACCAACTCTTGCACCAAATAGAAGTTTGTATCTCCCCTTGTCTCCAACTGAAAATAATCGATATAATTGGGAATAAAAGGATGATTGAGATTTTCTAAAACTCGTGCTTCTCTCTCAAATAATTCTAAGGTCTTCCAATCTCTTGCTTGTCGCAAGG
>JBFRWJ010000409.1:0-13561 GCA_051439525.1 Spirulina sp.
CCGAGAGACAGTGGTCACGGTTTTGGGAGCGATTAGCCGACCGGGGTATTACGTTCTCCCCTTTAGTTCCGATCCCGTCGATGCGATTCTACAAGCGGGAGGCAGTCTCGAACGGGCAGATTTACGGGAAGTCATCGTGCGCCGGACTTTACTGGACGGTACGACAATCGAGCAAAAAATCGATTTTTTGACCCCTTTAATTCAAGGGCAACCCCAACCAGAGCTATTTTTGCAGGGAGGGGATGCGGTGATCGTTCCCGAAATCGAATTGGGAGAAGAGAAAGACTACGATAGTTTATTGGCATCCCGTTCCAATATTTCTCAACCCTTCATTGTCGTCCGCGTTCTCAGTTATTCCGGTAGAGGGCTCGGTCAAATCCAATTGCCGGGAGGAGCGACCTTTGTCGATGCGATCGCTCAACTCAATCCCCCTGCCGATAGTTCTAATCTGCGCAAAGTTGGCTTAATTCGTTTCGATCCCGAACAAGGTCGAGCGGTGACACAGGTTTTAGATGCCAAAGCCGCTTATTTAGGCGATTTCAGTCAAGATGTACCTCTCAAAAATCATGATGTGATTGTGGTCAATCGCAATCTGCTGGCCAAGTTGACCTATGCCTTAAATATTTTTACCCAACCTTTCCGCGACATTTTAGGGTTCTTGCTCTTTTTCGATCAATTGAGCGACAGCGCCACCAATTTGTTTAATCCCTCGGTGAATCGATAGGTTGGAGATTGTTGCAGAATGCAATACAGTTCCAGTTTCAGGGACTGCAAGATTGAGAGGCGATCGCGATCGAACTTTCAGCCTTTTTCCTCGACTTTTCAGAACTGCTCTCACAGTTTATCATCAAAATTCAATTTGCGATCCCGGTAGAAAATTGGCGTTCTCAATCAGAAATACGACAGTGCGAACTCTCACTATCAAATCAAGTTTTTTTAACTATGTGGAACTTATAGCTTTTTTGAAAGCGCTTAACGAGAAGACAACAAGTAAGGTAGTGAAAGCTACCAAAACCTGTTGAATTTCAATGGATAGAGGAATAAAAACAAGCAATCCAATCAGGATAAAAGACAAGAAGGAAAGATAGATCCCTACAATCATAGAAATTCGAGCTTGTCGATCATTTTTTTGATTTGTAACTATTGTATTCATGATTTTTTGATTCATAGGATTGCCATTATTTTCTCTAAAGTTATTGTCGAAAGAATTCGATGTTGATTTTAATTTATCACTTTTATCTTCAGTCGTTAAAATAACATTATATAAAACTTGTAGCAGTATTTCCTGATTGGGTTCTTCTCGAACAGCTTCCTCTAAATCAACAACCGCTCGAGCAACTTCAGGATCTCGATCGACTGCTAACTGGATCTCGTTCAGAGTTTCGCGATAATTTAATTTCCCTTGCAATTCTTTCTCAACAAACTCTGGATCTTTACGTTTCAGGATGTCAAGTATTTTTTGGTAAGATTCTTGGACTTTGACACTGAGATATGTAGCAGCTTCTTCAGAAATTTTATTCAAAACTACACTTATAATTGCTGCTGCTGTAATAGGTGTAATAGGTTCCATGACTACCATTCCTTTAAATTTTGAAAATTTCTCAAGATTTTGGCGAGAAAATGCGTGACATTTTCTCAATAAATTCAATCAAATCATCAAAGGGAATATTTAGAAGTGTTGCGACTCCTAAAAATAAAATGACTATTCCCACAAATTGAAATGATGGTGAATACATTATACCTAAACCAATGGCAATAGTCACGGATGAAGCAATTGTAATTGTTCGTTTCTTGTTGCGTTTTCCTAAACGCTCATCAGACTGTTTGTCTTTAAGTTCCTCAATTTGATTTTGTTCAAATTGCTGTTTGAGAGCAATTTCCTTCAATTCTAACAATTTTTTGAGTTCTTCTGGAGATTTTTCCCTCGAAATCAATACATCCAAACTTTCTAGAGGAGATTGACTCCGTATGGGAACTAAAGCCCCACCTTTTTCTTGTGAAATCTTTGACTCTTGCTCGGTTGGCTGAATTGACTCATCGTCTGGCTCTTGATACTGCATGAATATTAGCACACACAATTAATGCTTCTGTATTTTCCATCATTGAGAAGAGTTTAACAATAGTTTTCAAGCTAAGCTCGGGAATCAGGTCAATCACCCTTCTCCTGACTTGACAATAGAAAAATTTAAAAACATTCAGCACTGCACGCCCTCTGAGAGAGCCTTGCTGTAAAATAGTTTGACTTTATACACCATAATGCTCTACAAATTCCTATGCCTCGTCGTGAAGACCTCAAGAAAATCCTGATCCTCGGCTCCGGACCCATCGTCATCGGTCAAGCCTGCGAATTTGATTACTCGGGAACCCAAGCCTGTAAAGCCCTCCGACAAGAAGGCTATGAAGTGATTTTAGTCAATTCCAATCCGGCGACGATCATGACGGATCCCGAAACCGCCGATCGCACCTATGTCGAACCCCTCGTCCCGGAAATTGTCACCAAGGTCATCGAAAAAGAACGCCCGGATGCCATTTTACCCACGATGGGGGGACAAACCGCCCTCAATCTCGCCGTTGCCCTCGCCAAAGACGGTACCTTAGAAAAATATGGGGTAGAACTCATTGGGGCCAAACTCCCCGCCATTGAAAAAGCCGAAGATCGCTTGCTGTTTAAAGAAGCCATGAAAAAAATCGGCGTGGGGGTTTGTCCTTCGGGAATTGCCAATAATTTAGACGAAGCCCGAGAGGTGGCCAAGGAGATTGGCTCTTATCCCCTGATTATCCGTCCCGCCTTCACCCTCGGCGGTTCTGGAGGGGGGATCGCCTACAACCAAGAAGAATACGAGGAAATGGCCCAAGGGGGACTGGATGCGTCTCCGGTGTCGCAGATTCTCGTAGAACGCTCCCTTTTGGGATGGAAAGAGTACGAACTCGAAGTGATGCGGGATCTCGCCGATAATGTGGTGATTATTTGCAGTATCGAAAACTTCGATCCGATGGGAGTCCATACGGGAGATTCTATCACCGTCGCCCCCGCCCAAACCCTCACGGATAAAGAATATCAGCGCTTGCGGGACTATTCCATCGACATCATTCGGGAAATTGGTGTAGAAACGGGAGGCTCGAACATTCAATTTTCCGTCAACCCCCTCAATGGGGAAGTGATTGTCATCGAAATGAACCCTCGGGTCTCGCGATCGTCGGCCCTCGCCTCGAAAGCAACGGGTTTCCCCATTGCCAAATTTGCGGCCAAACTCGCCGTCGGTTACACCTTGCCAGAGATTTCTAACGATATCACGCAACAAACTCCCGCTTCCTTTGAACCCACTATCGATTACGTCGTCACAAAAATTCCTCGTTTTGCCTTTGAGAAATTCCCCGGCGCCGAACCCATCCTCACGACGCAAATGAAATCCGTCGGGGAAGCCATGGCCATCGGACGCACCTTCCAAGAGTCCTTCCAAAAAGCCCTGCGATCCTTAGAAACCGGACGTTATGGCTTTGGTTGCGATCGCAGCGAACCCCTTCCCACCCTCTCCCAAGTCAGCGCCAATTTGCGAACCCCCAACCCCGATCGCGTTTACAGTATCTATCACGCTCTCAAATTGGGCATGACGGTGGAGGAAATTCACAGCCTAACGGCGATCGATATTTGGTTTTTGGACAAATTGGCAGAGTTGCTGAAAACGGAACGCTTCCTCAAGCAAACAGCTTTAAAGGAGATTTCTGACTCGGATATGCGAGCGATCAAACAACAGGGATTTAGCGATCGCCAAATTGCTTTTGCCACGAAAACCAGCGAGGATGAAGTCCGCAGCTATCGCAAAGAATTGGGGATTGTTCCGGTTTATAAATTAGTGGATACTTGCGCGGCGGAATTTGAGGCCTATACCCCCTATTATTACTCCACCTACGAACCGGAAGAATCGGAAATGCGCACCTCCGACAAGCCCAAAGTGATGATTCTCGGGGGAGGGCCAAACCGCATCGGACAGGGAATCGAATTTGACTATTGCTGTTGTCATGCTTCCTTCTGTCTCCGAGATGCGGGCTACGAAACCATCATGGTGAATTCTAATCCGGAAACCGTTTCTACGGACTACGATACCAGCGATCGCCTCTATTTTGAACCTCTGACTAAAGAAGACGTTCTTAACATCATCGAAGCGGAACAACCCGACGGGATTATCGTCCAATTTGGCGGACAAACCCCGCTCAAATTAGCCGTTCCTTTGCAAACTTACCTCAGCCAAAATCCCGGAAAAACCAAAATTTGGGGGACTTCTCCAGATTCTATCGATACGGCAGAAGATCGAGAACGATTTGAAAAGATTCTCGAAACATTGGAGATTTTACAGCCGCCCAATGGGATTTCTCGCAGTTACGAAGAATCTCTCGCCGTTGCCAACCGGATCGGCTATCCCGTCGTCGTTCGTCCCTCTTACGTTTTAGGAGGACGTGCCATGGAAATTGTCTACTCAGACCAAGAGTTAGAACATTACATGACCTTTGCCGTACAAGCGGAACCCGACCATCCTATTTTGGTCGATAAATTCCTCGAAAATGCCGTTGAAGTCGATGTTGATTGTCTTGCCGATCGCGAGGGGAATGTAGTCATTGGCGGTATTATGGAACATATCGAACAAGCGGGCATTCACTCGGGAGATTCTGCCTGTTCGTTGCCCCATACTTCTCTTTCCGACACCGCCATTAACACGATTCGCGCTTGGACAGTTAAACTGGCAAAAGTCTTAAATGTTGTCGGCTTAATGAACATTCAATACGCGGTTCAAGGAGGTGGAAATAAGGTTTATATTTTAGAAGCCAATCCTCGGGCATCCCGGACGGTTCCTTATGTTTCCAAAGCCACGGGGATTCCTTTGGCAAAAATGGCTTCTTTGCTCATGTCTGGGAAAACGTTAAAGGAACTGAATTTTACCGAAGAACCCACCTTTAAACACGTGGCCGTCAAAGAGGCCGTTTTACCTTTTAAAAAGTTTCCGGGGATCGATACGCTTCTCGGTCCAGAAATGCGTTCGACTGGGGAAGTGATGGGCATTGATTCCGACTTTGGGAAAGCCTTTGCCAAAGCAGAAATTGCTGCCGGAGAACAGTTACCGCGAGAAGGAACGGTGTTTGTTTCCGTGAGCGATCGCGATAAGTCTTCGGTGGTTCCCATCGTTAAAGAGTTTCTCGATTTGGGTTTCAAAATTATTGCGACCACGGGCACCCATAAAGTATTACAAGAAAGTGGAGTAGAGTCGGAGTTGGTGTTAAAACTGCATGAAGGTCGCCCTCATGTTTTAGATGCCATTAAGAACGAGAATATCGATCTGATTGTCAATACCCCTTCGGGACAAGATGCGCGGGAAGATGGGCGATTGATTCGTCGTTCTTGTTTGGCCTATAAAATTCCTCTCATTACTACTGTAGCCGGAGCAAAAGCAATAGTAGCGGCAATTAATTCTTTGCGATCGCAACCTTTGGAAGTGAAAGCACTGCAAGACTATATCGTGTAAATTACCCTGACTATATCGCTTTGCGGTATAGTCAGGTCATTCACATTCCGCCCACAAAACGTCCGGCACCGAACAAGCGATCGCGATCGAATTTTTGTTTGATTTGCTGCATTAATTCCAGCGCATTCCCAGAATATCCCCAAGGATCGAGTTCTTTTTTGACAGCGATCGGGGCTTCTAATATGGTTAAAAATCCTTTCTCGGCTTGACAAATCTCTCGTAATTTCTTGAGGCGCGGGATAATTTCTTCTCCCTGAAGATGCAAATATCCCAAACCACTTCCTCCATGAATCAAACCCAAATCTTGCTGTTGCGAAATTCGTTCTAATTCTTGTAAAAAGTAAATGGAACGAGAGGGAAGAATACCAATTTTGGCAATCGCTGCATCGGCATGGATTCGCTGGCGCGTCAGGTGTTGGACTTGCGGCCAGATTTCGCGATCGCGAACCACTGTTAATCCCAATTGCTCTCCCAAACTGGCAATTTTTTCTTGTTGTTCTTTGACACTTTCGGGGATACTGGCAAACTGGATTGCCAAGCCTAACGCTCCTGCTATATTGAGATCGCGTAGAATTCCTAAAGAGAGCAGATCGACGCGAGTTGGACTGAGGGCAGAATTAAGAAGAGTTTGAGCAACAGAAGCAATTTTATCGGTTTCTCCGGTTAATAAAATCGTTCCCGATGCTTCCGGTACGGGATAGGTGCGAAAGGTTAATTGAGAGATAATTCCCAAACTTCCATAAGACCCAGAAAATAATTTCATCAAGTCATATCCGGCAACATTTTTAACCACTCGTCCCCCCGCTTTGGCCACTTTTCCATCCCCTCGGACAAAAGATAATCCTAAGAGTAAATCCCGGATGCCCCCATACCGATGTCGCCAACTGCCCGAGTCTGCTGTTGCCACAATTCCTCCCAAAGTTGCCGTCTCGGGATAAGCTGGATCGAGGGGTAAAAATTGTTGACTCGGTTGTAAGGCAGCTTGTAAATCGGCTAATTTAACTCCCGCTTCAACGGTAACGGTTAAATCCCCCACAGCGTGTTCTACAATGCGATCGAGTCCTCGGGTGCTAATCAGGAGCTGCGTTTCGCTGGCCAGTCCGCCCCAAGAGAGTTTGCTGCCATTGCCACAAGGGATTGTCGTCCAATGTTTTCGAGCGGCGAGTGCAACTACTTGCGAGAGTTGCTCGGGGGTTTTGGGGAACGCGATATCAAGGGAAGATAAATTAAGATTATCGAGTTTCTCTTGCCAATCCGTTCCCAGTTTCTCCCTCGCTACCCATTCGACCCCGGTTAGCGTTTCTAATGCAGTTGCAATCTCCCGCGCCATAAACTCGCTCCCACGACAATAGAATTATGTTATCAGAGAACAGGGATGTTATCAGTCACCACCTCACCAGTTATCGGCCAAGAAACCAACAACCAACAACCAATAACCAATAACCAATAACCAATAACCAATAACAAAATGATAATTACAGTTAAATTTTTTGCGGCTTATCAAGAGGCTTATAATTGTGCTGAGATACGTTGGGAGTTTCCCGATAATACTTCCGTTTCCGCCGTTTTGGACAGAGCGATCGCTCATCATCCCCATCTCGAACAATGGCGCGAACTCACTCGCTTTGGCATCAATCTCCAATTTGTCCAAGAAAATACTCTGTTAAAAGATGGGGACGAAGTTGTTTTAATTCCTCCCGTTAGTGGCGGTTCATCCTTGAAGAAGGAATGATGAATAATTATCAATGGGCAGAGAGGGTATGAGTTAAAAAGGTTAAACTATTAAATGAACAACCTCAATTCAATCGTTTTACACCCAACCTAAAGCTGCTAAGGGTTTCCCAATGGCGAATTGTAAGCGGCTCTAATTTTGAGGTCTCCTCAAAATGTCAGAGCAACTCTGCACCGAAGGCGAATTGCTATATGGAGCAATGAAAGAAAATCCCAGTTATCAAATTCTTTTAGTAGAAGATAATCTCGTCGATACGAGATTATTAAAAATTTTACTGTTAAATCTCCCAGACTTTGAAATCGAACTGACCTGCGTTAAGACTTTAGCACGAGCGATCGCGCATCTCCAACGAACCCGTTTCGACGGAATTTTGCTCGATCTCTTCCTGCCCGACTCTCGGGGTTTAGAAACCTTAACCTATCTCAAGCAAGAAAGCCTGGTCAACCGACAAAGCCCATCGGAAACGCCGCAATTAGAGCAGTGGCAGACCCTACCTCCCATCGTCGTTCTGACAGGATTAGAAGACGAAGAAACTGCCCTGAAAGCGATTCAAGTGGGGGCGCAAGATTATTTATTGAAGGGAGAATTAAGCAGTCGCCTATTAATCCGCACGCTTCATTATTCCATCGAACGCAGTAAAATTGAAGAACTCCTGCGACAAGCCTCGGAAGAACTCGACGCAGAATTAAGCCGACGAACGGCCAATTTGCGGTTAACTCTCGGAGAGTTAGAAAAAGAAATTGCTCGACGCAAACAAGCGGAAACGCAATTACGTCAAGAACAAGAGAATTTAGAGGCATTAGTACGGGAAAGAACCGCAGAACTCGAAGCGAGCAACCAACAACTCCGCCAAGAGATCGATCGCCGGCAACAATCGGAATCGGCTTTAAGAGAGAGTGAAGCTCGCTATCGGTCGGTGATCGAGGGGAGTAAAGAAATTATCTTTCAAATCGATCGCGAGGGCAATTGGGTATTTCTCAACCCCGCTTGGCAGGAAATTCTCGGTTATGCAGTCGAGGAGAGCATCGGCAGACATACCTTCGATTTTATCCATCCCAGCGATCGCTCCCGGGCCATGGAACAGTTCGGTCAATTGATGGGCGATCGCGCTGACACCTGTCACTGTCAAATCAAATGGATGCACGCCAATGGCAGCCCCCGTTGGCTGGAAATCTTTGCCAATCAACGCTTGACAGAAACGGGGGAGATCGCGGGGGCATCGGGAATTGCCCGAGACGTGACCGATCGCAAACAATCCCAAGACCAACTCAAACTGTATCGGGAGATCGTCGCCAATGCCAAGGACGCGATCGCCATTATCGACTCTTCGGGATACTATCTCGAACAAAATAGCGCTCATGCCCATTTAATCGGGTATGCCGATGAGGAACTTACCGGAGAAACCCCCAGCATTCATATGGGAGATGAAGTCTTTGGCGCGATCGCCGGAGAACTGGCAGAAACCGGCGCGTATCGCGGTGAAATCGTCTCCTACGCGAAAACCGGGCAAATTCTCGATCTCGACCTCTCTGCCTTTACCATCCGGGACGAAAATGGCGAACCAACCTGCTATGTGGGAATCAAGCGGGATATTAGCGATCGCAAGCGCATCGAACGAGAATTGCGCTTTACTCAATTTGCCGTGGATAATGCTGCCGAAATTATTGTTTGGGTCAACAATTGCGGTCAATTCGTGCGCGTGAATGGGGCAGCCTGCGAAATTAGCGGGTATTCTCGTCAGGAATGGCGGGATTTGAGCATTTTCGAGATCGATCCCAATTTTACCCCCGAAGGGTGGCCGCAATTTTGGCAGCAGATTGAAGAGCAGGGGGCAGTAACGTTAGAATCGGTTTTGCGGGATAAAGAGGGGCATCTCATCCCCATCGAAATGCTTGCCAGCTATCTCGAATTCGACGGTCAAAAATACCTTTGCGGCTTTATCCGGGATATTCGCGATCGCATCTCCACCCAACTCGCCCTCCAAGATAGCGAAGAACGCTTCCGACATACCTTCGAGCAAGCGGCTGTCGGGATCGCTCAAGTCTACCCCGATGGCAAATTTGCCCGGGTCAACCAAAAACTCTGTCAGATTTTTGGCTATAGTGCCGAAGAACTCCTACAGCTTAACTTCCGCGATATTACCCACCCCGAGGAATACGACATCAGTGTCGAACGGGTCAACCAATTATTGCGACGAGAACGGGAGACCTATTCCCTCGAAAAACGCTACATTCGCCAAGATGGCTCTCCCCTCTGGACTCATCTCACCGTCTCCCTCGTTTGGACTCCCGAAGGCACTCCCAAGCATTTTGTCAGCATCTTTCAAGATATCAGCGATCGCAAAGAAGCCGAAGCCAAACTGCAAGAAACTACCCGCAATTTAGAAGCCGCCCAGCGCATTGCCCATGTGGGGAGTTGGTCGTTTGAGATCCAACAGCGTTTAATTTCTTGGTCGGCGGAAACCTTTCGCATTTTCGGTCTCGAACCCGGGCGAGAACCAAGTTTCGAGGAATTTCAAGCCAAGATTCATCCCGACGATCGCGATCGCCACGCTGCAACCGTAGAGGAAGCGATCGCCTCCGGAACCCCTTATCATATCAACCTGCGCATCCGGCGACCCGATGGGGAAATTCGCTATCTCAGCACTTGGTGCGAAATCGAACATTTCCCCCACACTTCAACCCCCAAACGCCTTTACGGAGTGATTTTGGATATTACGGAGATCGAGGAAGCCGAAGCCGCCAAACAACAAGTACAAGCCGAATTAGACCGCATCATGGCTGCTTTGGAAGATATTGTCTGGTCTTTTGACGCGAAACGTGGAAAACTCACTTATATCAATGCTGCGGTGGAAAAAGTCTTCGGGCGCACGAGTGAAGAATTGATAGCGGACTCGAACTTGTGGCTCGAAGCCACCCATCCCGACGATCGCCAACGGGTGCAAGACGAAACGCAAATCTTACTAGCCTTGGGCGATCGCAAAATGGAATACCGCATTCTTCGTCCCGATGGGACGATACGCTGGATTTCCTATCACGCTCGCGTCACTTACAATGAAAGGGGAGAACCCAAGCGCATTGACGGCATTACCAGCGATATTACCGCGCGCAAGGAAGTAGAAGAAACCTTAGAGCGCGAACGCGCCCTGCTGCGCTGTTTGATCGACTCCATTCCCGATTTTATTTTCTATAAAAACCCCCGAGGCGCTTATTTGGGGTGCAATCGCACCTTTGCGGAATTTTTAGGACGCTCCGAAGCCGAAATCGTCGATCGCACGGACTTAGAGGTATTCGAGGCTCGAGAATCCGCCCTCACCGTCAGAGAGCGCGATCTGCAAGTTCTCGCAAGCGGACGCGCTCGCAGTGACGAAGAATGGGCAACCTATCCCGACGGGACTCGCCGCCGCCTCGAGACCCTGAAAACCCCCTTTATCGGGGCTGATGGGGAAGTCTTGGGAATCATCGGCATCAGTCGAGATATCACCGATCGCAAAGAAGCAGAAGCCGCCCTCGCTCAGAAAAATGCCGAGTTACAAGTCATTTTTGCCGCCATTCCCGATTTATTTTTCCGCATGTCTGCGGATGGGGTATTTCTGGATTATAAAGCCGCGAATTTTTCCGATTTATACGCGCCCCCCGAGGCGTTTTTGGGCAAACCGATCGCTGAAGTCATGCCGGAAGCGATTGCCGCACAAATGCAGCAAACCATCGATGAAGCACTGCGGGCACAATCTCTCGTGACCCTTGAATACAGTCTTCGCGTCGGCGATCGCGAGGAGTATTTCGAGTGTCGCACGGTGCCTTTTAGCGACGATCAAGCGGTGTGTATCATCCGCAAAATTAGCGATCGCAAGCAAGCAGAATTGGAATTGCTGCAAAGCGAGGCCAAAAATCGCGTTCTCATCGAATCGATTCCCGATCTGCTCATTCGCATGGGAGCAGATGGCACCTATCTCGAAATCGTTTGCGGGGGGCTGGCCGAAGAAATCTTTCAGCCGGATATCGGCAGAAAAGAAGCCACGAATATCTATAACATTCTCCCCCAAGCGATCGCCGAGGAGCGCATGGATCATATCGCCCGCGCCCTCGCCACTGGAGAACCGCAAACTTATGAGTATCAATGGGTTTTAGACGAGAAAATTTTAGACGAAGAAGCGCGGATCGTGCCTTATGGCGAGAATGAAGTCTTAGTCATGATCCGGGATATCAGCGATCGCAAGCAAGCCGAAACCAAACTGCGCCTTGCTTTGGCCCAAAATCGCGCCCTCATCGATGCCATTCCCGATCTGCTCATCCGCATCCGCGAGGATGGGACTTGTTTGGACATTCTCAGTGGGGGGGAGGTACGACCCTTCGATGCCGAGAAAATGCGCGATCGCGCCAATGTTTGGGAGACTTTTCCTGCCGATGCCGCCCGAGAGCGCATGGACTACATCCATCGCGCCCTCACCACCGGACAAACCCAAGTGTACGAATATCAACTGATGAAAGCGGGACACGTTTGGGATGAAGAAGCGCGGATCGTTCCCTATGGCAAGGATGAAGTTTTGTTAATGGTACGAGATATCGGCGATCGCAAGCGAGCCGAAGCCGAGTTGCGCCAAAGCGAAGCCAAAAATCGCGCCCTCATTCAAGCCATCCCCGATTTGTTGATTCGCATGCAAGCCGACGGCACCCAATTGGATGTCATCAGTGGTGGTCAAATCGAGCTTTTTGACAGCGAACGCAAACAAGTCAATGCCAGCTTATACGATATTATTCCCCCCGAGCGCGCCCGAGAGCGCATGGAGTACGTCCGCAAGGCCCTGGCAACCGGAGACCCCCAAGTTTACGAATATCAACTGACCCGGGGCGACAAAATTTGGGAAGAGGAAGCGAGAATCGTGCCTTGCGGGGAAGCGGAAGTCTTGGTCATGATTCGGGATATCAGCGATCGCAAGCGAGCGGAAATGGAACGCGATCGTTTCTTTACCCAATCCATCGATCTACTCTGCATCGCCGGCTTCGATGGCTATTTTAAACGCGTTAACCCCGCTTGGGAAGCGAGCGTGGGGTATACGGCGGCGGAACTGCTGGCACGCCCGCTTATCGACTTCGTACATCCGGGCGATCGCGAGGCAACCCTAGAAGCGGCGGAACGACTGGCTCGAGGGCAGGGCATCGTTAATTTTGAGAATCGCTATCAATGCAAAGATGGTTCTTATAAGTGGTTGATGTGGAATTCCACATCTTTTCCGCAAGAACGGTTAATTTATGCCGTCGCCCACGATGTGACCGAGCAAAAGAACTATGAAGCCAACCTCGAGGGGGAACGCCAGCAACTCCGACAAATCGTGAAAAATGCCCCCGTTGCCATGGCCATGTTCGATCGCCAGATGAATTTTCTCGCCCATAGCGATCGCTGGCTGTCGGACTACGAACTCCCTCATGAGTCCTTAGTCGGTAGGAACTATTACGATATTTTCCCCGATATCCCCGATCGCTGGCGATCGGCCCACCAACGCGCCCTGCAAGGGGAAAAACTGTCCCATTCCGAAGATCTATTTTCCCGGGAAGACGGACAAAAATTCTATTGGCGCTGGGCATTGCACCCTTGGTATGAATCGGATGGCGCAACGCGTTCCGATGGGAATTTTTATGGGATACTCTCTAACGGGAATCCTAACGCGATCGGCGGGATCGTGATGGTCACGGATCGCATTGACGAACTCGTCCGCGCCCGAGAAGCGGCGCTAGAAAACGCTCGCCTCAAGTCTCAATTCCTCGCCAATATGAGCCACGAAATTCGCACTCCCATGAATGGGGTTCTGGGCATGACCGAGTTATTATTGAATACCCCCCTCGATGGACAACAGTTAGATTTCGTTCAAACCTTAAGAAGTAGCGGCGAAAATTTACTGACGATCATCAACGATATTCTGGATTTCTCCAAACTCGAAGCCGGCGAAATGCGCTTGGATCCCTACCCCTTCGATTTGAATAGCGCGATCGAGGATTTAGTGGATTTATTTGCCCCGCAAACCCGTGCTAAGGGTCTAGAACTCGCTTGCGTCATCAACTCTGACGTTCCCCTATCTCTCAAAGGCGATGCCGCTCGCTTGCGTCAAATCCTCACTAATCTCCTCGGCAATGCTCTCAAGTTTACCGAAGGCGGCGAAATCGCGTTATCAGTGAACAGTGAGGGAATAACCAATAACCAACAACCAATAACCAATAACCAACAACCAATAACCAATAACCAACAACCAATAACCAATAACCAACAACCAATAACCAATAACCAACAACCAATAACCAAAATCAAATTACGCTTT
>JBFRWJ010000410.1:0-9952 GCA_051439525.1 Spirulina sp.
GTGTAGAATGTTAGCAGTGACCTGCTGAGAAGATTGCTGTGGGGAGAGGATTTCGATTGTCCAGTCGGGTGGTTGTAGAAAATCATCTTCAGCTTCTCCTGTTTCATCAAAAGGGATTTTATTCCACGCAATAACGGCAATATCTGGAACGATAGAACGACCTCCAAATGTACATCTAAATTCGGGTAGAGCCGTATAATTCTCACTATGATTATCGATCGCTCTCAATAAGTATTTCTGTAAAATTGCGTGTCGCGTTTTCGGCATTGGTTTTTGTAGTGCAGTCCCTTCGATATACTCCCATGCTGGCGATTCCTCAATGTTAGGTAATTTGAGGAAGGCTTCAAGAGTTAAAGGCTTAACGGGGGTACTGGTCATCGTGGGGAAAATAATATCTTCGTTTTACATAGCGTAACACACCAAATACTCGATAAATCGGTGCGTTACGCTGTCGCTAACAGCACCCTACGGGTTTAACGATTGACTTACAGCATGCGATCGCGATCGCAAATTGGAGTAGAATAAAACTGTAAGGAGAAGAACGAGAAGCATGAAGTTACCTTATACTATTGTGATTCAATGGAGCGATGAAGATCGTTGTTATTTGGTTCATTTACCAGAATTTCCCAGTCAAACTTATCACACTCATGGCGAGACCTACGAAGAAGCGTTAAAAAATGCACAAGAGATTTTAGAGCTATTAATTGAGGAATATCAACAAGAGCAAAAAGTTTTGCCACAACCCAAACCATTGATTGCTTTACCTCAAACTGCTTGAGGTTAGTGGTAAGGTGCGTTACGCTTAGAGCAGACGCATCGCAAATTGTCATTCACTTAATTACCTATCTTCATATTTTTCGACTAAGAGATCGGTAAACGTCTCACTCGTGCGTTCGGACAGGTTTGGGGGTTGAAAACTAACTCGCCCGACTCTTCCTTGCAAAAGTTGCGCCAAACTTTGAGTCGGAGGGCGATCGCGAGATTCCTCCTCTAAAATTGTCAGTCGTACTCGTTTCCCAGTCAACTCGGAAGCTCGTGCCAGAATTTCTTCCCAAGTTCCTTCAAGTGTTTGCGGTGTCATTCGTTTCTAATTTTAAATTGCGATCGCTCATATTTTGTATTCTAACCCAACTCGAACAGCAATTCCAACTTATAAAAAAGGGGCGCATCATAGCACCCCTTTTAGTTTATACCATCACCCCTTCCGGCAGGGGTTTATAGCCCGATAATTCCATGGAAAACGTCGCCATTCCCGAGGATAAAGATCGCAAGTCAGTGGAATAACCAAACATTTTAACCAAAGGAACCTCTGCTCGCAAAACGGTATAATCGGACATCACTTCCGAACCGACTAAAACCCCGCGACGAGAGAGTAAATTCCCTTGAATGCGTCCGGTAAATTCCCCCGGAGTCTCCACTTCTACCGCCATAATCGGTTCTAACATCGTTGGTTTTGCCTTGGCAAATGCTTGTTCAAAACCCAACTTTGCTGCCGATCGAAAGGCCATTTCATTAGAGTCAACCGTATGGAAAGATCCGCCCTGCAAAACGACTTTTACCCCAACAATGGGATATCCTTGCAAATAACCCGTAACGATCGCATCTTGAAACCCTTTCTCGCAAGCAGGGATGAATTGCTTGGGAATGGCACCCCCTACCACGCGATCGCAGAAGGTAAACCCGTCTTCGCAAGGTTCCAGATATCCGATGATATGGGCGTACTGACCCGGGCCGCCGGATTGTTTCTTCAGTAGGTAGTCAAAGGCAGCTTTTTGGGTAATAGTCTCCCGGTAAGCAACGGCAGGTTTTCCCACGTACACCTCTGCATTGTACTCTTGCTGCATCCGTTCGAGGTAAATCTCCAAATGCAATTCTCCCATCCCGGAAATCAGGGTTTTTCCGGATTCGGGATCGGTACTGACGTGCAGGGTGGGATCCTCTCGCACAAAGCGATGCAATGCTTTTGAAACCTTAGTGATATCCTCTTGGGTTTTCGGGGTAATGGCGAGGGTAATGACGGGATCGGGAACGAACAGTCCCTCTAAGGACAGATTAACCCCCTCAGAACACAATGTATCCCCCGAAGCACAGTCTAACCCGATCGCGGCAGCGATCGCCCCCGCACTTGCCTCGGCAATTTCTTGGCGTTCGTCTGCGTGCATCTGTACCAAACGACTCGCCCGCACGGTTTTTTGGGTGCGGGTATTCAAGAGTCGATCGCCTTTGTGTAAAGTCCCAGAATAAATGCGCAGATAAGTTAGTTGTCCGAATTCATCATCGGTTAACTTAAAAGCCAAAGCAACCAAAGGTGCATCGGGAGCGGCAGGAACTTTTGTATCCTGTTGCTGGGTAATATCAAACGCTGTCACGATTTCGCGATCGCGAGGGGAAGGAAGATACAAGGTTACCGCATCTAATAAGTTCTGAACGCCCTTATTTTTATAGGCAGAACCCATCAAAACGGGAACGATATCTAAGCGCAAAGTCGCCTGACGAATGACATCCCAAATTAATTCCTTGGGAACGTCTTCATCCATTAACAAATGTTCCGTCATCTCTTCTGAATAAAAAGAGAGCGTATCGAGAAGTTTATCGCGCGCTTGTAGGGCATCTTCGCGGAAGCGATCGGGAATATCTTGTCTAACCCATTCTTCGCCATTCTCTCCTAAAAAGTAACAGGCTTGCATGGTAATGAGATCGATAACTCCCTCAAATTCATCTTCCGTACCGATAGGGTATTGCAAGAGAACGGGATTCAAATTAAGTTTTTCCCGTAAGGCTTCCACCACCGTAAAAGGATTAGCACCCGCCCGATCCATCTTGTTAATAAATGCCAAGCGAGGAACGCGATAGCGTTTCATTTGTCGGTCAACGGTTATCGATTGAGATTGTACGCCAGCAACGGCACAAAGAATCATAATTGCCCCATCCAATACTCGCAAAGCGCGTTCGACTTCGATGGTAAAATCCACGTGACCGGGAGTATCGATCAAGTTAATTTCATGGTCGTTCCAAAAACAAGTCGTTGCCGCAGAATTAATCGTAATTCCGTGCTGCTTTTCCAAGTCCGTATAGTCCATCGTCGCGCCGTTACCGCCACCTCTAACTTCCTCCATTCTGTGAATTTTTCCGGTATAGAACAAAATTCTCTCGCTCAAGGTGGTTTTCCCCGAGTCGATGTGAGCGGAAATGCCGATATTGCGAATATATTGCAGGATTTTCATGGTTACGGCTCCTTTTTGCCAAAAATAGCGATCGCGCTGGACGGGCGATCGTGTTATACTACATAAATAATACACCAATTACGGAAAATCGCCTAATTTTCATTATCGACATTCTTTTTCACCTTGCAAAACCTGAAGAGAGGAAGAGGGGGGGAGAAGAGGAGAGGAAGAGAGGAAGAGAGGAGGAGAGGAGGAGGGGAAGAGAAGAGGAGTGAACCAACAACCAATAACCAATAACCAATAACCAATAACTAATAACTAATAACTCATTAATATTTTAAATCCTATAAAGGTGAGCCAACCACTGCACAATAAGGAAATCGGCACGCACCAAGCCGCGATCGCTTCGGAAAACCCACTAATTTTTACGAGACTGTTATAGAGGGTCAAAAGCAGATGAGAACCGACAAAAAGCGTTAACGCGAACATCACCGTACTGCCCAAACGAGAGGAAATTCCACTGGTCAAAGCTAAAAATCCGAGGGGGAGAACGGTGATTCCCGACAGAAAAAGATCCGCCGAAAAATGACTGCGAATGTGAAATAAAAAACGTAAAATGAATACTGAGACTGCCAAGCTAATCCAAGGAATGATGCCCACGAGGATCGAGGGAAAAAGAGAAAATCTCATCAAATCTTGCCAACCCCAATACATTCCGAGAAGAAACGCAATATTGGCAATTGCCCCACACAGGACGCTCGCAACGATCGCATCCCCAGATCGTAAATGGGCAAAGGCATTGACCCCGCCATCGCTGGGGTTAATAATAATCCCCCATGCTAGGGCAAAAATGCGCTTCATTCCCGCAATTTTCCCCCGAAACTCGTGCCGCCAATCTTTTTGCTGAATGCGAAAGAGCGTATCCTTCGCCAATTGATAACCACTGCGATCGCCTTGTTGTTGAAATAATTCTGCGGCGCGTTCTAAATCTCGTTCCGTGGGAAAATGTTCGCGTAAATCGTGATTGGCAATGCCGCGATAATAATAAGCTGCCGCAAAATTGGGATCGCAACCGATGGCGCGATCGTAAGCATCAATTGCCGATTGGACGGCTCCCAAACGATATCGCGATCGCCCTTGATAAAAATAGGCTTCCGCACAATTGGGAAAAATTTGTAAGATTTGTCGGCAATTTTCCAAAACCCAGCGATCGTCTTTTAAGGTATAATAAACTTCTCCGCGTTTAAGATATGCCTCGAGAAAATTAGGATTTAAGGTAATGGCGCGATCGTAACAGGCGATCGCGCCTTGATAATCTTTTTGAATGGCTTTTTCCAACCCTCGAACGTAAAAATCCCATTCGTTCGCTGATTCTTTTGAGTCTTCTCGTTCTCGGTGCAGTCCCAATTGGCGATCGTAGGTTTGTCGGCGTTGGGCATCGGAAAGAACTTCATAGGCTTCGAGAATGCGCTTAAATTGTTCCGCCGCCTCGGGATTGTTGGGATTAAAATCGGGATGGTATTGACGGGCAAGACGACGAAATACCTTTTTAATTTCTTCTGGGGTGGCATGGGGAGAAATATTCAGGATTTCGTAATAACTGGGATTTTCACTCATCTTTTTTAGCCATGGGCGATGGGAATGCGATCGAAACACTCTTCCTCAATTATGCAAGCGAGCTTGTTCCCCTAACTCAACAAATTTATTCCGCCAGTAGGGACTATCCGGTAAACCATGGGTATTGAGATCGATGAGAATTTCTTCCCAACGCTTGGCGTTTTTGGCTTGCTGCATGGCTTGATAGCGTTCTTGAATTCTCATCCATTGGGTAATCGCCGTTTGTGCGTCCCGATAGGCAGAACTCTCGGTTTCGATGGCGCGAGCTCGCGCGATCGCCCCGGGCAAATCTCCCCCTTCCATGGACGCCAAGGCAGTTTGTAACATGGCCTCTCCCTTATCGGCTGGAGCGGAAGCCGTTTCAATAAAGGAAGAAGACGTACATTGCAAATAATTTCTCGCGACCCATCCTTGAATGGGATTGCTAATTTCCACCCAATTGCCATCTTCGAGTCCGGTTAAAATCGCACGCTCTCCTCGAGCCATGCCGCCAATTTTTTCTCCATTCGGTCGTGCTCGAATGTTGAGTCCGACTTCTACAGCAACCGTACAGGAATTATCGGGAATCTTGGCAGTTGAGGGAGTGTCTGAGATGGTTTCTAATTCGCGAGAAGGGGAGGGCGTTTCTGGGGGTATGGTTCTCGTGGCAACGGAGGAGCGCGAAAATTGTTGTAAGGCTCTCGTAATCCCAAACGAGAGAGAAAAAATCACCGCGACGATCGGTAATGCCAAAAAGACGAGAATTGCTAAGGGATTTTTCGCTTTTCTCTTGCGGAACTTGGATTTTTTCTGTTTTTTGACGAGTCGGCGACGGGGAACGGTTGTCGGAGAAAGATCCCCAGAAAATCCGTCGCGATCGGCGGGCAGTGGATAATAAGAAACCGGGGAAATGGGGGGCAGTTGAATGCGAGCCCGGGGAATATGGATTTGCTCGATGGTTTTGAGTACCTCTCGGGCCGACTGATAGCGGTCTTGAAACCGATAGGACACCATGCGACTGAGAACTGCAGCCAAGGCCGGACTGCAAATGTTTTTGGGCCAGAGAATTTCCCCGGTTTGGGCATCGTATTGAAAAAATTGAGGATGAAACCCAATTAAGGCTTGGATCGCAATCACGCCAACAGAATAAATATCGCTACTAAAGTAACACTGTCCTTGGAGTTGTTCGCTCGCCATGTAACCCGGAGTCCCGATCGCAACGGTCTCGATCGCATCGGGGATAAAAGTTTGTTGCAGGCGAATTTTTTTTACGTTGCCAAAATTCACCAAAACCAACTTGCCGTCTTGTTGGCGGCGCAAGATATTATCGGGTTTAATATCCCGATGAATAACTCCTCGGGCGTGAATAAAATCCAGCAGGGGCAAGATTTCTAAGAGAAATTCGATCGCTTGGTTTTCATTCCAGCGATCGCTTCCCACGATCTCCTTACTTAAAGGATAGCCTTCAATATACTCCTGTACCAAAAAAAAATCCTCAAAGGCGGTAAAATAGGTCAACAAATGGGGAATTTGGGGATGAGTTCCTAACTGTTCTAAAATTTCTGCTTCTCGGGAAAATACTTGTTTGGCAATTTCCATGTCTTGCGAGTCGCGACTCGCCGATTGCAGTTGTTTAACCGTGCGGGGAGGACGATCGGAATGATACATATCTCGTGCCAAATAGGTGCGACCGAACCCTCCCGATCCCAAAATTGCAATAATTTGATAGCGTCCGTTGAGAATCTGGCCTAGCATGAAGTAGCGCGATCGCGATAACTAACGATCGATTTTATTATCTTAACGTCGCTTTGCCGAGTTTTGCTTGGAATGATAAGGGTTCGACCGTAAATGTCAGGACTTCCATACCCCGATCGCCTTGGTAGAAAATTTCCAGTTGCCCTTTGGCATTCAATTCATACCGTATCGCATTTTGGAGCGCGGCGAGATATCGAGATTCTTGTTGGGAAATTGCCATCGGACAAGCCATTTTTGTCGTGGCAATGGGGGAAATTGTCAAGCGTCCTTCTGCGGTTTCATAACTCGCATTGTAGCGGTTGCAACCTGCCGATCCGGTCAGACGTTCTGGGAAAAATTGTAGGGTAATGGTGGTATTGTTTAAAGGGGAATTTTGGACTCGGGGATTCCCCCAAGATATCAACTGCCAAGTCGTATCCACAAGAGGCTCGGGCATTACGGTTTCTGCGGTAAAGATGAGCGTCCCCGCACCCGCATCCCCTTGGTAAACAATCTCTAATTGTCCGCGATCGTTCATGGTATAGCTTCGAGCCGATCGCAACGCTGCTAAAAATTGCTCTTCTTGTTCCATAATTGCTGAAGGACAGGCCATACGAGTGGTGGCAACTCGTCTGATACTTATTATTTCTCGAGAGCGGCGATAGATTGCCGTATACCCATTACAACCTGCCGAGCCATTGACGCGATCGCCTTTGAATTTTAGCGTAATTGCCGTTCCCGTCAAAGGGAAGCGACGATCGCCCCAGCCCGAGAATTGCCAAGAGGTTTCTTCTAAAGATTGGGTTGGCGCTTCAACGGCAATTGCCGAAGGAGCGCGATCGGGAGCAATCCCAGAAAATCCCGCCATCAATACGACTAAAAATAATTCAAAAGTTCTCATCACCGCACGATCGATCGCTAATATTGGTTGTTAATTATAGATGCTAAACTTATAATAGTGTTAAAAACACTCACCAGTCTTTTCAGTCACCAGTCTTTTCAGTCACCAGTCACCAATCCCCCCTTCATCCCCCCTAGCCCCCCTTTGTAAGGGGGGAAAAGAAGGGGGGATGGGGGTTAGAGGGGATAACCAACAACAAATAACCAACAACAAATAACCATTTTGCTAGTATCATAAGAATTATTAAAAATTGGAGGAGTGGCTAAGGAGAGTGGTTTATCGGTGAAAACCATTCGGTATTATGAAGACCAAGGCTTACTCGTTCCCACAGTCAAGCGATCGCCAACCGGATATCGCCTCTTTAAACCCGAAGTTTTCTCGCGCTTGGATTTTATTAAACGCGCTCGTTCTTTGGGACTGAGTTTAAATGAAATTGGGGAAATTTTAGCCGTGCGCGATCGCGGCGAACTTCCCTGCGGTATCGTCCGAGAACGCCTGCTCCTCAAACTCAAAACTATTCGCGAACAAATAGAAGCCTTAGAACTTTTACAATCGGAGTTACAAGTTATTCTCTCGGGATGGCAAGACAAGCCGGATGATAATCAACTCAATCGCACCATTTGCCCTAACCTGCAACCCGAATAATTATCAACTATCAACTGTCAACTATCAACTATCAAATGAGTCTTAACTTTCGCTTTGCGATCGCCAGCGATTTGCATATTGCCCTAACCCATACCGTCGATTTGAGCAAACCGCGTTTTCACTTAGTCGAAGCCAGCATTCCCATTTTTGAATGCGTTTTAAACCATTTAGAACAACTAGATCTCGATTTTTTACTCTTACCCGGAGATCTTACCCAAGATGGAGAACCCGAGAACCATCAATGGTTACAAAAACGCCTTGAATCACTGCCCTTTCCCGTGTATGTCATTCCGGGAAATCACGATGTTTTGACACCGCGACCCACGGAAAAAACCATCGGTTGGCATGAATTTCCCCAATATTATCGGAAGGTGGGTTATGAGGATTGCGAGAAACTTTATTACACTCGTGAAATCCTGCCGGGCGTTCAATTAATTGCCCTCAATTCCAATCAATTCGATGACAAAGGCAAACAATTAGGGTGTTTGGATGAGGAACAATTAGAGTGGTTAGATCGCGTTTTATTAGACGTTAAAGATCGGTTTATTTTGGTGATGATTCACCATAACGTTATCGAGCATTTACCCGGTCAGTCTCAACATCTGATGGGGAAACGCTATATGCTGGATAATGCCCCCATTTTGTTAGAAAAATTACGAAACGCAGGGGTTAAGTTGATTTTTAGCGGTCATCTGCACGTGCAAGATATTGCCGAACAATCGGGAATTTATGATATTACGACGGGATCGACGGTGGGTTATCCCCATCCTTATCGCGTCTTGCACTTATCGGAAAGCGATCGCGGTACCAAGCACTTAAAAATAGAATCCTTTTGCATAGAAAATATACCGGGGTGGGACAATATCCCTCACGCTTCTCGAGAGCGAATTAGCAAGTGTTCTTACCCCTTCATGCACCGATTGCTGACTATCCCTCCTCTCAATTTAACTGGAGAAGAAGCCGAAAAAATCGCCCGAGATTTGCGCTATTTTTGGGCGGATGTTTCTGCTGGCGATCGGCAATTTAATTTTCCCCATTATCCGGAATTCGTCCGCACTTATTTGGAGTCATTCGGAGCAACCGATCCGGAAGGCAATCCCACCCAAATCGATAACCATGCCATGCTCGTTTTGGGTTGCGAGTAACGATTCAAGAATAATAATTTTGGCGGTGCATTCCCTTGGCAAATTTGTATCGCTTTTTGAGGAGAACAAATAATCCGAATGCGATCGCCAATCCGTTTCTTATCGAACTCATGTTGGAGCGAGATCGGGATGAGTTGACGACTGAGATCGAACCTCACCGCTCAAAGGAGATATTGAGATCGAGGCAAGCAGAGAAAAACTCATTAACTTTCTTTTGCTGATAATGAGAGAATCTGAAATTTTGATTTTTTGTGAGGAGGAGTAACGATGAAACGATCGCGATCGCAATTTATTTCATAGTTTTGAACGCTTTGGGATCGATGCGGGAGAAATTGCCAATTTTATTTCTCATCCTAACGTTGACAACATTTTAAGCCGCGTCATGGGGGGAGATCCTTCCATTATTAATGGTTTAATTGCGGAGGGATTAGTGCCGCAACAGTCGAGATTGTGAATAGTACAATCTCGGGTAATTTAAGCACAACAAATGGTGGCGGCATCCATCAATCAGGATTAGCAGGAGGATTCGATATTACCAACACTATATCATTGCCAACAACTACTTCGATCCCGTATTGCGTGCGTTTCGCATCAACTTGCGAACTGCCCTAGTTAATAACAATCTCAATGAAGCCATTACGGGGATTGAAAGTGCATTTACCGAAGAATTCAGCGAAGAAGAAGAGGGAGAGACGCTCGAAAATATTCGCGAAACTCTCAAAACCATCACCCGAGAAACCGGAACTCACCCCGTCATCGTCTATGCC
>JBFRWJ010000411.1:0-6083 GCA_051439525.1 Spirulina sp.
AGAGGGAGAGATTATCGACAACTTCAGATTATGATTTCTCACGTCTAAAACACGATCGCCCTCTCCTCCAATTTTTTTCTAACTTTTACAGCAAGCCCTACGTAGGGCTTGCTGAAAAGAGCGGGAAGGGTTGCGATCGAAGGCTTAGAGAAGCAAAAAAAAGGATTGAATGCAAGAAAAAGAGATAAAATGGGGGAAATCTCTTGCACCTCCCCGAAGAAAATGTATCGAAAAGTCGAAAAAGCTGACAACGAAGGAGAAGCATTTGAACTGCCCTTTGAGGGGAAGTTATGTGAAGATAATCGTTGGGTGATCATGTCAAAGCTCATCCCGTGGGCAGAATTTGAAGAAGAATATGCCAAGCATTTTTCAGAAGAAGTGGGAGCACCAGCGAAACCATTTAGGATGGCACTGGGAGCATTAATAATTAAAGAAAAATTAGGAATCAGCGATTCTCCTCCGGAGACGCTGCGCGAACGGGAAACTGTAGAACAGATCAAAGAAAATCCCGTCTTGCTTGGTTGGACTTGCTGAGGAAACCTCAGCGTCCCCCAAGCGCTATTTACAGTATTTTATTGGTCAACAATATTATAGTAATGAAGCCCCATTTGAAGCATCAATGATGGTTCATTTTCGTCAAAGAATAAGCGTAAATTTAATCAAAGAAGTGAATCAAAAAATGGTGAAAGAAGCTAGAGGAGAAAAGGAGACATCCAACGAAAAAAAGTCAGAAAGAGAAGAAGCAGAAGGAGAAAAAAGAAATAGAGGAAAATTATTGATAGATGCAACAGTAGCGCCGGCAGACATCAAATATCCGACAGATATAGAGTTATTGAATCAAGTGAGAAAAGTCACAGAAAAAACAATAGATATTTTGTACAAGCCCTTAAAAGAAAAATTAGAGAAAAAACCAATAACGTATCGAAAAAGAGCGAGAAAAGAGTACCTAGCCATAGCGAAAAAACGAAAAATATCACGAAAACAAAGAAGGAAAGCCATGAAAAAACAACTCCAATATATCCAACGAAATTTAGGACATATTGAGGAATTAATAGAAAAAGGAGTCAGCCTAGGAAGTCTAAGTAAAAGGCAATACAGGAGATTCCTAGTAGGAAATGAAATCTACCGCCAACAACAATGGATGTGGTCAAATAAGACCGAAAAAATTGAAAATAGAATTGTTAGTCTGACTCAACCTCATATCCGTCCAATTGTCAGGGGGAAAGCTGGAGCGGATGTAGAATTCGGAGCAAAACTATCAGCAAGTTGTTTCGAGGGATATGTGTTTCTAGAGCGAATAAGTTGGGATAACTATAACGAAAGTGGAGAGCTAAAAGCGCAAATAGAAGCCTATAAAGAATTGACAGGATATTACCCAGAATCCGTTCATGTGGATAAGATTTATCGAACGAGAGAGAATCGAGCTTGGTGTAAAGAAAGAGGAATTAGAATCAGTGGTACACCTTTGGGAAGACCTCCAAAACATATTAGTAAAGAAGTCAAAAAACAAGCGAGAGAAGATGAGAGAATCCGCAACAGAATTGAGGGGAAATTTGGACAAGGCAAGAGAAGATTTGGCCTCGATCGCGTCATGGCAAAACTTTCTAAGACCTCAGAAACAGCCATTGCTATTACCTTTTTAGTCATGAATCTTGTCACCCTGCTTCGGCAGGTTTTTTGTGTCAAATGTCCCCCGATCGCATTTTTTGGGGGAGATTCATTATCTCTCGTTATAGAGGAGGAAATTATCGACAACCTCAACTTATGCTTTCTCACATCTAAAATCGGATTGTCCTCCACCCCCAATTTTTTCTAACTTTTTCAGCAAACCCTAAGTAGCCGCCGCCTCAATTGGCTCATGGAGCTAGTTAGCCAAAATCCCCTAAAAGTAGAGTTTCTGGAGCTTTTGCTTATCCCGAATTGACGTTAAATATAAAAAAAATACCATCGCAGGCAAAGAGCCAGTTTTTTCAGGAAAACTGGCTCTTTCTGCTCGGTATCGGCGATCGCGCCGATCGCCAACAACACAAAATTATCCCTTACGTTTCTGCAAAAATATAACGATACAACTCTCCGGGATCCGGTTCGGCACTGGCTTCGGCAAATGTCACGGCATCCTCAATAACGCCCTGAATTTTTTGGTCGATCGCGTCTAACTCCTCTTGAGTGAGCAACTTTTGTTGGAGGATGTGGGTGACAAAGCGTTTGATAGGATCCCTAGCACTCCAAAATTCCTTTTCCTGTTGGCTGCGAAGTTCGTCGGGATCCGCGAGGGAGTGACCCCGGAAACGATAGGTTAAGGCTTCGATGAGGGTGGGTCCTTCTCCGGCACGGGCTCGAGCGATCGCTTCTTGTGCCACTTTCCGCACGGCCAGTAAGTCCATTCCATCCACTTCTACCCCGTGCATGCCGAAAACACTGGCTTTTTTGTAAATTTCCGGTTGGGAGGTGGCACGATTGTGTGCCATGCCAATTGCCCATTTATTGTTTTCGACCACGTAAAGGATAGGTAATTTCCAAAGGGCAGACATATTTAAACATTCAAAAAACTGCCCGTTATTGCTGGCACCATCCCCAAAGAAACAAGCCGTCACTTGATCGGCACTTTCATCCCCAAGGGCTTCCCGACGATATTTGCTCTGAAAAGCGGCACCCGTTGCCACGGGAATGCCTTCGGCAACAAAGGCATAGCCTCCTAATAAGCGATGGGGTTCAGAGAACATGTGCATCGATCCCCCCCGTCCCTTACTGCATCCGGTTTCCTTGCCGAACAATTCCGCCATCACTTCTCGGGCGGGTACGCCTGCACTGAGGGCGTGGACGTGATCCCGGTAGGTACTGGAAACGTAATCTTCATCAGGACGCATGGCTTTAATCACCCCGGTGGAAACTGCTTCCTGTCCGTTATAAAGATGGACGAACCCGAACATTTTGCCCCGATAGTACATTTCAGCGCATTTATCTTCAAACTGTCGTCCCAGTACCATGTCTTCGTAGAGCATCAATGCCTCTTCTTGGGTGAGTTTCACGCTCGAGGTATCGACTTGGGGGACGGGACGTTCTGCAACTTCGCTCATAAAATTTTCAAGGGTTGTGCAACTATAAAATATTGTCTTGCAATAATGCTAGAGCAATTGGCAATTATACCATTGCCTGCGGTTTGATTGATTTGTTGGCCGCTCTCCCCTACGATATTACATTTTGTGCTACAATCAGAAATATGTGAAGGGCAGAGAAAAAAACGGAGGTGCGACCATGTTTTTTTTAATGGGTTGGCAACAAATTCAGAATCGGGTGAGGGTGGCGATCGCTAACAAATTCCCCCAAGCGATGGATCTCGATATCGCCGAAAATCTTCGTAAAATCGAGCAACGCTACTTTTTAGAGCGGCGATCGCTGCTGTAACATTCTTTCGGGGGCAGCATCCTTCCCCCGAATTCCCCAAAATGGGGTAAGATATAATGCGAATAATTTAATCAATTCTTCGGTAAACCCAAAGATCCCCTGGAGAGGTGGCAGAGTGGTTGAATGCGACGGTCTCGAAAACCGTTAAGGTGCAAGCCTTCGAGGGTTCGAATCCCTCCCTCTCCGTTTGATTTGACTTCCTTTCGATCTAAAATTGCTTAAAGCGATTTAAACGGTTTTAAGTCCTTTTAAGTCAAATTTTAGCTAAACTAACCGCAATGTCCCGATCAGAACGTATTTCCCGTAAAATTTCGTGCGCGTCCCGTAAATTTCAATATCAACTTGGCGGCGGTCTTTGCGCTGTCCTTTAAACTGACAGGACAGAATGGGATTATAACCTTGAAAACATTGAGAAAGTAACTCTGCGACTTGATGATAGTGAGTTGTGGCGACTAACTTCAGAATAGACTTTAGCGCGACCAATTCCCCAAACTCATAGCCAAAAATTGCTGCCACTCTCTGATTGGCATAGAGAAACTTGCCATTGTCTGCCACGATATAAAGGCCCAAATGAGCCAGATCGCGATCGCTTTCGTCGCTTGCTTCTGCTGTTTGTGCGGATTGTTGTTCTTTTTGTCCGTGTTCTCTGACATAAAGACGAGCATTATCTAATGCTAGCGCCATTTGACGCGCGCACATTTGCATTAATTCCGCCGAGTCCTCGTTAAAATGATAAGGTTTGGGATGGGTCAGGGTGAGAATGCCGAGGAGAACTTTCCCCCGCAGAATGGGAACGCAGAGGGCAGATCCCACCGTGTAGGGTTGTCCGGGCAAAGTCAGCCAGCGATCGTCCTTGCGCGTATCCTTAATCAAACCCACCTGACGGCGTTCTACCACCCATCCCGCCAAACCGCTATCGAGAACCTTACCAATGAGATGTTCTTTTTGTTCCTTAATCGTTGCGCCGCGAGCGAGAATGCTTTCTGTCACCGCACCTTTTGAATTGAGCAAAAACAAACTACTTTCGTGAGCATCGGTGAGTTTAACGGAAACCTTAATCGTCGTTTGTAACATCGATCGCAGCATCAATCGCCCCGTTGCGGTTTGCCCGATGACCACTAAAGACCGCAACATCTCATCTTGAGCATCAAAGGCAATCTCTACCTTGCGGAGACGCTCGATTTCTTGCAAGACTTCTTCATGCGGTCGCTGTAGCAGTTCTTCTGCCGATAATCTGGATAGAATGCGGCTCATACTTCCCCCTGGTTACACAAAAATCAAAGAAACATTTCCTCCTTTTGAACTTTGAATTCAAAAAATGGTAAATCTCTTAAAGGTTGCGCTGATATTCTTCAAGTAAGTCCATTAAATCCACTTGACAGGAGAGGGGGAGTAAATCGAGAAGGGGAATTTCGTGCTTGCCACCGCCAATTTTAACGGGAATGCCCCGTAAAATTTCGATGACGCTATCTTCATCGAGTCGATTCTCTTCCAGTAGAGGATATACCCCCTGTGCGACTGAGAGATGCAGCTTGGCATCGGCGAGATACAAATGCCATTTGGCAATATCCATATAGACATTTTGGCCGATTTCCGCCGCAAGTTTTTCAATTGCTTCGGTCGTTTGAAAATTTGCCATGATTGAGATTAACCCCGATCGAAATTAGCCGTCGGATTTAAGAGAATAATCCGCGATCGCGAGAATATAAATTAAATGTAATAAAAGGATAGCCACCCAACCCAAGGTAAACCACGTTGCCCAAGGCCAATGGGCGTTTTTGATTCCCGATACAAACCACAACCCGGAATTAATCGTAATACAGACGGCAACGTGAACGGCAAAATTCATGCGATCGTCCAAGCGGCGATAGGCGGGGTCATTGCGATCGGGTTGGCGCGGCCAGCGAGGGGGCATCGTTTTCTCCTTGAAGATGGGGCGGGATCCCGAGACGGGTAGAATATTCTCTCGGCGATCCTTTCTATCTTGACATATTCTCTGCCCTTGTTCTCCGGTAATCTCCTGACTTGCCCCCAGTTTTTCGCAAGAGAGAAATCTCTTCGATCGCGATCGCTTTCTCTAGTCCTTTGGCCATATCGTACAGGGTCAAAGCGGCGATGGAAACGGCGGTGAGTGCCTCCATTTCGACTCCGGTTTCTGCTTTGGTTTTCACGGTTGCTTGGATTTGGTATCCGGGTAATTCGCGATCGGGGGCAATCTCCACGGCAATTTTACTCAAAGGGAGGGGATGACAGAGGGGAATGAGGTGGGATGTTTGTTTGGCGGCCATGATTCCCGCCAGTTTTGCCGTGGCGATAACGTCGCCTTTGGGGGCATTTCCTCCTTCGATCGCCGCGAGGGTTTCCGGGGACATTCGCACCCGTCCCGTGGCGATCGCTTCCCGGTGGGTGGCGGTTTTGGCGGACACATCTACCATTTGCACCTGCCCTTTTTCGTCGAGATGAGATAATTTTTCTGTCATCTTGTTTTTTTGAGAAAAAGCGTGTTATACTCATAAATCGTTGCACATAAGCAGCATTTTGCTTTAGGGGACTGTAGCTCAGTGGACTAGAGCACGTGGCTACGGACCACGGTGTCGGGGGTTCGAATCCCTCCTGTCCCGCTTTTAATTTGCATATTCGCTTAACTCGCTCTTTTTGCTGGTGGGTTTTGGATGTTG
>JBFRWJ010000412.1:0-5826 GCA_051439525.1 Spirulina sp.
GCAATCCCCCTACCTCAATTCTCAATTATTTATTTCACATAATTTATAAAATTTTATATTTTTTTTTATTTTGAAATTTCCCAATTACCAAGTGTAAAACAAGCGATGGCGGGAAGCGGACGCTATCGCGCTTCCCTGGTCCGGTTTATGACCTTAACCTATCAAGAACTGTTTCCCGAACAAGAGACGTTTAGTCATCTGTCCCAAACCGTCGATCGCTATTTTTCCCCCGAGACTTCTCTGTATTGGGTGATTTCAGTCACCAGTTCCCCAACCCGAAAAGTGGCTTGTTTGTGGATGGGAAACGGCATCGATCAGGTGAGCGGCGATCGCTATTCCTACATTTTTTTACTTTACGTCCATCCCGAACACCGTCGGCGCGGGATTGGTTCGGCTTTACTACAGTTTGCCCATACCCTCGCCCGAGAGCGGGGCGATCGTCAAATCGGGCTGCACGTTTTCAGTCGCAATCGTCCTGCCGTAAACTTGTACGAACGCCTCGGTTATGAAGCGCAATCCCTTTTAATGGTAAAAAAACTTATAGAGCCAAATTAGTCAACTGTTATGGGGTCGGGACGAGAAACAATCCCTAACCCATAACGAACCACCCTCAACCAATGAATGAAGACGACCTCAGCACCTTCGATATCGAGAGCGAACTAGAAAGTCCCCTCGATGAAGACCCCAACGAAGAAACCCCGCCCCCTCCCGATGTGGAGGAAATGCTCGCCTTGCTCGAGTCTCCCGATCCCGCCCAACGGACGATCGCGGCGCGGGCGTTTAGCGACATTCAAGACGAGCGAGCCATTCCCCACTTAATTCATCTCTTAACGGATATTTGTCCCCTCGTGCGAGTGAGTGCGGCTTACGGACTGGGGCGCAATACGAGTGCTGATGCCGTCGAACCCCTGATCGAACAATATTATCGAGATTGGAATGGCTACGTGCGCAAAGGGATTATTTGGGCATTGGGAAACTGCCGCGATCGCCGTTCTGTCGGACTCCTCACCAAAGCCCTCAGAACCGATATTTCTGCCGTGCGCCTCTGGGCGGCAAGCGGACTGGCGCAAATTGCCCATTTGAACTATGAGGATGTTATCGTCACCATTGCCCCCCTCATCGAAGGGTTGCGCCGGGATCCCGTGCCGGCAGTGCGCAGTAACTGTGCTTGGGCTTTAGGACAACTCGCTCGGGAATTGCCCTCCAATGTCGTCTATGCCACGGCGATCGATGCCCTCCTCGAAGCGCTTGTAGAAGATGAAGAACTCGGCGTTACCGAAGATGCCAAAGATGCCCTTCTCCGCGTCGGCGATCCCCGAGGGCTGCAAATGATTGAAGAACTCGAACTCGAAGGGCTGATTTAGCGCGATCGCGCTAAATTTACCCAATCTTCAAAGAATTCCTCGATATTTCATCGAGATTTCATCAAGATTTCTTAACTTATGCTCATTTTGATCCCGAAAACGGTCACAATAGATACAGAAATGAATTTTTGATTCTGAATTAAAGTTTCGGATCGGAGGGCAAAAGCCATGAAATTATCCTATCGAGGGATTCCATACGAACCCCACCATGAAGAGGTCAAAGTCACGGAAGGGGAAGTCTCGGGCAAATATCGCGGAGCACCCTGGAAAGTGCATCGCTACCAACAGCAACAACGTTCCCCCCAATCTCATCCCGAATTAACCTATCGCGGCGTACATTATCATCGCTAGTTGGACTCCAGACTATAAAATCCCAGTGGCTTTAATCGTGAGAGTTTAACTCCTTTGCTCATCCTTCTCGAATATCGGGCGAGAAGATTTCCTTAACATTCAAAACGTTTGATAAAACCGCATTTTAAGCAATCCTAGGAAACAACATGAAACTTTGCTATCGTGGCGTGAATTATAATTACGAACCGTTCTCCTTAGAAGTCTCGGAAAGCGAGATTATGGGAAAATACCGAGGCCGAGAAGATCGCCATCGCTATCCCAGACACGTGCCCAAACTCAAGCCCAAACCTCGCTTGCAATCTCGGGGTTTGGCCTATCAAAGCTGTCCGTTAATTCAAACAGACGTGTGTTTAAATGCTCAACTTGCCGCGATTGCTAGAGCCTGCGGACAAATGCCGCGATCGCCAGAAGATAAACCCGTTACGATCGCCGACGTTCATCAAACCAACCTGCGTCGTAATTTAGACTATCGCTTGCAAGTTGCCCGAGACAAAGGAGATAGAGATCTCGTGCATTTGCTGGAAAAAGAATTGCAAGAATTAAGTGCATAAAGTTTTTCATTTTTAAGTTTGGCAACTAGCCTCCATCTCGAGGTTTACCAAGGGCGTTACAATAAAGTAATGTCCTTTTTTCTGCTCTATCATTCTCAGGACTTGCGAATTGCCAATCGATCTAATGCACGACTCCCGTCAACTTGCCTTTACAGCACTCCAACAAATTTACAGCCAAGGAGCTTATACCGATATAGCCCTCGATCGCGTTTTAAGAGATCCTGAAATTCAACCCGCCGATCGGGGATTAACCACAGAATTAGTCTACGGGATCGTCCGCAGACGGCGATCGCTCGATCGCCTCATCGATCGCTTGGGAAAAAACTCCGCCCAACAACAACCCCTCCCTCTCCGCATTATCCTACAAATTGGCTTGTATCAGTTGCACTACCTTTCGCAAATTCCCGATTCTGCTGCGGTCAATACTGCTGTCGAATTAGCCAAAAAGAATGGATTTAAGCGCCTGAGCGGAGTTGTTAACGGCATTTTACGCCAATATTTGCGTCTTGCCGCCAAAGAAACCGATCTCTTACAATTGCCCGAAGATCGGGTAGAATCTTTGGGAATTTTATATAGTTTTCCCAATTGGATTATCGAAACTTGGATCGCTCAATTTGGTCGGGACGAAACCGAAAAACTCTGTCAGTGGTTTAACCAAACCCCCAATCTCGATCTGCGCATTAATCCCTTAAAAACAACCCGAGCAGAAATGCGATCGCGCTTTGAAAATGCGGGTATTGCTGCGGAGATTGTACCCTTCCTTCCCCAAGCCTTGCGCTTGCCAGGAAAACTGGGCAATATTTCTCAACTTCCGGGGTTTACAGAAGGGTTGTGGAGCGTCCAAGATAGTAGTGCCCAACTCGTCACTCATCTCCTCGATCCCCAACCCGGAGAAACCATTATCGATGCTTGTGCGGCACCCGGAGGAAAGACCGCGCATATTGCCGAATTAATGGGCGATCGCGGCAAAATTTGGGCCTGCGATCGCGCCAAAAGTCGCCTGAGAAAAGTCCGACAAAAGGCCCGACGCTTGCACCTCAATTCGAGTGAAATTCGTGAGGGAGATAGTGGCAATATTCCTGAATTTATCGGCATCGGCGATCGAGTTTTATTAGATGTTCCTTGCTCGGGTTTGGGAACCCTACACCGCCATCCCGATATTCGTTGGCGACAAACCCCAGACAAACTCGCTCAACTGGTTTCTCTCCAAGAAAATCTTCTGAAAAGTACCGCAACTTGGGTCAAACCGGGAGGCATTTTAGTTTACTCTACCTGTACTCTCAATCCCCAAGAGAATGAAAATATGATCGATAATTTTTTACAACTTCATCCCGAATGGAACATTGAAAATCCCGGAAATTCTTTTCCTTTCTCTGCCTCAATTTCATCTCGGGGTTGGCTAAAAATTTTACCCACAAAACAAGCAATGGACGGTTTTTTTATGGTTAAATTAATGAAACAAACAGAATACCAAACAACAAACAACCAATAACCAAGAACCAATAACAAATAAATTTTGTTAAGAAAGAGCGCGATCGCTACGGCACAAATGTTAAAATACTTTAATTGAGAAAAATGCTTTGTAGGTAAAGAAATATGAAAACCGCAACTGCAAATCCTAACAAAACTAAAGAATTGTTTAAACTTCTTATGGCAGCCGCTTGGCTGGATGGCGAGATTCAGGTTGAAGAACGGGAATATTTGCATAAAATGGCAGAAGAGAACGATCTTTCCGATGATGCCGACATCAAAGGGTTGCTCTCAGAAGCCAAACAAATTCCTATTCCTGACTGTTACGAGTGGGTGAAGACTTATTTAGGAGAGAATCCCGATCGAGCCGACTACACGGAATTACTCGAAGCCATCAGCGCCCTCATCTACAGCGATGGCGACGTGCATACCGAAGAAGCCAAGTTTTTAGTAGAACTGCAACACCTCGATCCCGCAACGACTCCGCCACAATCAATATTTGATGGTATTCTAAAAACCGTGCAAAAAGCATATCGCGCCGCCCTCAAAAAACAAGGGTAAATCATTTAAACAAAAAACAAGGAGAGCGTTTTGAGAAGTCAACCGACCCCCAGCTTACAACCCCTGATCGGCGGAATTATTGCCGCATTACTCGTTTTTTTTGCGTTTAATTCCTTCGTGATTATTAACCCCGGTCAAGCTGGCGTTCTGAGTATTCTGGGAAAGGCTCAAGATGGAGCGTTATTGGAGGGAATTCATTTTAAACCCCCTTTGGTTTCCCAAGCGGATGTCTATGATGTCACCGTACAGAAATTTGAAGTTCCCGCCCAAAGTTCTACCAAAGATTTGCAAGAATTATCGGCAAGTTTTGCGATCAACTTTCGTCTCGATCCCATCCAAGTGGTCAAAGTTCGACGAGAACAAGGAACATTGCAAAATGTAGTGGCTAAAATCATCGCCCCTCAGACCCAAGAAGCCTTTAAAATTGCTGCAGCCAAGCGCACGGTGGAAGAGTCGATCACCCGACGACCGGAACTCAAAGAAGATTTTGATAATGCGTTAACCGATCGCCTAGCCAAATATGGCATTATCATTCTCGATACCAGTGTCATCGATCTGACCTTCTCCAAAGAATTCGCCCGGGCGGTAGAGGACAAGCAAATTGCCGAACAGCGAGCCCAACGCGCTATCTATGTCGCCCAGGAAGCCGAACAAGAAGCCCAAGCGAACATTAACCGGGCGAAGGGTAAAGCCGAGGCACAACGCTTGTTGGCGGAAACCTTAAAAGCCCAAGGGGGGGAATTGGTTCTGCAAAAAGAAGCGATCGAAGCCTGGCGAGAAGGAGGGGCGCAAATGCCCAAGGTTCTCGTCATGGGAGAATCGAAATCTAGCGTACCTTTTCTCTTTAATTTGAATCCCCAACAAGATAACATTTGATTTCGATCTTGACGCGATACGGCTCTTTCCCCAAGGACGCGATCGCTACTCGATCTGAAATCGAACAATATTTTTGCTCTCTTCAACTGAAAAAAGGAGAGAGTTTTTTCGTCTTTTTATCTTCATCGCGGCGAGCCTTGATTGACAGACAAGACAATTTATATACTTTGTCTCCTGCACTACAGAAGTATCTTCAAGAATTAGAATCTAAAAAACAAACCATCTAAAGTTATATCGATAGTAATTTTTTATTCAATTAATCATTATGTTATTTGACTTAAGGTAAATTTTCTATATCACTCAAATCTTTTAATCTTCCGCTTGCTTGTTTATTTTGTTTGAGATGGTGAAGACTAATCAAATTGATTTCTACTTCATCAATGATATCAACAACTCTATCCGCAAAACATTCGGCAAAATTAACACCAGAAATAGTTGTTAGAATTTCTAGCCTTAAAGGTGGTACTCCCATACGGATCACTCGATTTTCTTGTAGAAACAGTTCGGGTGATAGTTCGGGTACATTAAAACCGAACTATCGAAACCGTGCAAGAGGACAACCGGAGGATTTCCCCTTCCTTGGCGAATATAAGTTGTGGTAATGGGGCGATCGCTTAACGGGGTTTCTATGGGTTGAGAGACAATTTGTCGTG
>JBFRWJ010000413.1:0-6708 GCA_051439525.1 Spirulina sp.
GAGATTGCTCTAGCAAGTTTGTGATTTTTTATCATTAAGTTCACGTTGAGGTTCTAAACGACAATGACTTGGTTTTCGTCCACCAGTTTCCGACTCAATTTGTGCAGAAAATCTTGGCGGGAATTGCTAACTCGCTCGTGAACTCTGGCTATGAGTTTACGCGCTTTCTCTCTGGATTTTGACCCTTTCTTCTTTCGAGAAAGTTTCCTTTGTTTGCGTTTGAGATTCTTTTCATGTTTGGCGATATGTTTGGGGTTGGCATACTTTTCTGTTTTTTCTCCATCATTGACGATAGCAAAATCTTTTAATCCGAGATCGAGTCCTAGGACTTTATCCCTCGATTGTGCCGAGGATTTTTCCGGTATAGTATACTCGGGTTCGCATAAAATGGAAGCAAAATATTTCCCTGACGCAGTTTTACTAATCGTAACAGTTTTTATCTGCCCGACAATTTCTCGATGAAAAACAGCTTTGATTTCACCAATTTTGGGGACTTTTAAGCAGTTGTTAACAATAACAACGTTCTGGGGATACTGAAGAGATTGTTGGCGGTGCTTTGATTTGAATCGGGGGAATTTCGCTCTCCCTTCAAAAAAGTTTTTATAAGCCTTATTGAGATTGATAGCAACACATTGAAGAACAGCAGAATAACAATCTGTTTTCAGCCAAGGATATTCTTTTTTGAGTTGAGGGAGCATTCCTTTGTAGACAGACAGCTTCAAGGTTTTTCCCGTTTCTTGATAATGCTGAATACAAGCATTAAGCGCAAAATTCCAATACCAACGCGCACAGCCAAAAGCTCTAGACAAAGCCTCTTGCTGTGCTGGATTTGGAGATAATCGAACTTTGACTGCTGTCAGCATTTTATCAATCAAACTATCTGACGAACTATTTTAACGAAATTTATTGTAAAATACAAGAGTTCGTCATAAAAAATTGGGCATTGAACCCAATTTTTTATCCGATTCATGAGGGGCTGAGGGCGGAACCATTTCCGCCCTTTAAAAGCCCCGTCCCCTATCGAATCAAAGATTACGATAGGGGGATTCTCGGCAATTATGCTAAAAGGGCGCTCCCTACCGACGGGTTCAAGTCAGATTAGTTAAATTAACGGTAGAGGCGTATCGTATACGCCCTTACATAATTTATGTAAGGTCTTAATTTTGATGTAGAAACGAATCGTATAAATTAGGGCGCAAGCATCATTGGTGTCAACTTAAGGGAACAGAACCCAAATTTGCCGAGAGAGAGCCTCTTTTTGTCGATGTCGTTTTCTCTCGGCTTTAATCAGACCAAACAGCTTGGCTCGTTCGGAGAGATAGACGACAACATCAGGGTTTTCTCTTTAGCGACGTAATATAAACTGCGAAAAACTAGATTTTTTGGGTCAAATCCCCTCAAAGGACTCAAATCCTCACTACATAACTTTAGGTGATTTTCCCCAAAACTGCCACACCGCGATCGCCTGCAACAACTCGCCAGCGATTTTAAGTTGAACCCGGAAAAATTTGCCAATATTTCAGGGCCTGCTGGCAAGTCCAATGCAACCATTGGGGATCTCCCAAAGAGACGATCTCCTCGGGTTTGCGAGGATTTAACCCCATGGCCGCGATCGCTTCCCCCGCCACCGCCCGACCCAATAGGGGGGGGACGGAATTTCCCACCTGTCGAAACCCGTGCCATTTGGTGGCGTGGAGGCGAAACCAGTCGGGAAAGGAGTGCAACCGCGCCGCCTCTCGCACGGAAATCACCCGAGGATATTGGGGATGGATGGGACGGGCGGAGGTGTGCGCCCCCCGTTCGGCATTCGTTCCCGCTCGTAAGGTACAACAGTATTCCTGCCAGTGCAACCGTTTGAAGCGACTGACCTTCTCCACCTGTCCGGGGGGGGTATTTTGGAAGCGGGCGATGGAGGTTTCTTGGTGGCGCGTGCGGCGAAACCCCGTTAAAAGTTGGGGTTCCCACCCCCGGGGATAAGCGCGATCGCCCCGATCTTCTAGGAGTCCTCGCAACCGTTTGGCATAGTCGCTAGCCCGATTTTCCAACCCCGCTAACTGGGAGGGGGATAAGGGCAACTCATCGATCGCGAACAGTTCGGGAAAATCGTCTAAATTAGGGAGATCCGCGATCGCGTCTCCCACCGTCGGCGGATTCTTCAGGGGGACGGGATAGGCGAACTCTCGTTCCCCCTGCTTGCGCCCGAGCAAAAACAAGCGCTTGCGAATTTGCGGCACGCCAAAATCCAGAGAATTTAACAATTGTACGGGTTCGGTAATGCGATAGCCTGCGTGTTTGAATTCTTGTTTGAGTCGTCGCAATAACCATTTGTATTTTCCCAACTGCAAACCGGGAACGTTTTCCATGACAAAATAGCGGGGTTGCAGTTCGATAACCAAGCGACAAAATTGCAAGACTAAATTATTGCGATCGTCTTTGAGGTCTTGTTTTCCCATGGGGGAAAATCCCTGACAGGGCGGGCCCCCAAGGACGAGATCGATCGCGTTTGTTTCCGGTTTTATTTCCCTGACCGCCTGCCAAATTTGCGCCCCCGTTAACTGTCCCGCATCCGCGCAGAACACTCGCGTTTGGGGAAAATTAAACCCGTGAACCAAAGCGTGAACCGGGTCTTTTTCTACCGCGACGACTACATCAAAACCCGCCTGTTCTGCCCCGAGGGAAAACCCTCCCGCACCAGCAAACAAGTCGATCGCTATGGGTCTATTTACACTCTCTTTCATGGTTGCGCGATCGCGTTCTCCTCAACTTAAAATTCACGGGTTATTCAATCGAACCCAAAACCATTTTATTCAGATCAAATGTATCGGTCAAGAGAGAGAGGAGAGAAAGGGAAGAGGGGGAAGGGGAGAAGAGGACAATTTATCGATTCCTCATTTCATCCTTCATCCCTCATCCTTTCTTATTTCATCCTTCATCCTTCATCCTTCATCCCTCATCCCTTCTTAAGATAAACTACCAGTGAGAGCCATCTTTACCCAGAAAGCGTGAAATTTTTATTTATTATTGACCCCATTTCCCTGCTGATTCCCGGTCACGATAGTAGCGTGGCGATGATGGAAAGCGCCCAACAATTAGGACACGAGGTCTGGATAACCGAAACCCATCGCCTCAGCGTCATTTCTGGAAAAGCGTGGGGCTTTCTCCAACCCGTCAGTTTAACCCCCGTCGAACAGCAAGGCGATCGCTGGGTTGCGAAACAGCCGTGGTACGAACTCGGAGAAGGCAGTTTGCAACCCCTAGAAGCCATGGATGCGGTCTTAATGCGTAAAGATCCTCCCGTTACCATTCCCTATCTTTACGTCACGCAAATTCTCGATCTCATCGATCCGACGAAAACGTTAGTCATGAATCGTCCGAGGGGATTGCAAGCGGCGAATGAGAAATTATACGCCCTCAATTTCCCTTCAGTTATCCCGGAAACTATTGTTACTCAAGATAAACAAGTGGTTTGGGAATTTGTGCATCAAAAAGGAGCTGCCGTTTTAAAGCCATTGGATGGGAAAGGAGGAGAAGGAATTTTATTTTTGCACGATGGCGATCGCAATCTGAATTCTCTCATTGAGATTAGCACCCATTGGGGTCAAGAACCGGTGATGCTTCAAGAATATTTACCTGCCGCTTCGGAAGGGGATAAACGGGTGATTTTATTAGCGGGAGAACCCATTGGTGCCGTCAATCGCATTCCCGTGGGGAAAGAATTTCGGGGCAATATGGCGGTCGGGGGACGGGTGGCAAAAACGGAAATTAGCGATCGCGATCGCGAGATTTGTCATGTCGTTGCCCCTAAGTTAAAGGAGGATGGTTTGTATTTTGTTGGTTTGGATATTATTGGCGGTTATTTAACAGAAGTTAATGTCACCAGTCCTACGGGAATCCGAGAAATCGATCTTCTCGATAATGTTTGTTTGGGAAAAGAGGTGATTGAGTGGATTATTTCAGTTAAATCAAGTCAAAATTATTAATTAAAAAAGAGCTTGAGTCCCTCAACACGGAGACCTTGACTTCGAGAATGCTAATCGCTAATTCTGTATGAGCCACTTGCAATTAGAACTTAAGTCCGGTGACGAATTCGCAATCGGACTTAAATCCTGAACCCGATTGAGTAGAATAGATTGCAGAGAAAGCCTTGAAAACCAGAGCGATCGCTCCCATACAATTCGAGTGTTTTCTTTCGGGATCGAGGAGAAATCCAACAATTCTGTATGAGCCACTTGTAATTAAAACTTAAGTCCGGTGACGAATTCGCAATCGGACTTAAATCCTGCAAACCTGTAGTTGGTAGAGTCCGTCGAAATTTTCAACGCTACTATTGTTGAAATTAAAACATTTGGCAATCGCTGCACTATTTTAGTCGTGTCACGCCACTAGCAAGTTGAGCTAATAGAACTATAAGTCAAGAGTCAAAATCCTGAAAATCAATAATTTCTGATGTTTTATTCTCCTTGTGCCATCGCTCTTAATTGTTCTTCACTCAGTTGAGAAATTCCTAATTTTTCTGCTTTTTCTAGTTTCGAGCCAGCATTTTCACCAACGACGAGGTAGTCTGTCTTTTTACTCACAGAACTGCTAACTTTCCCGCCGGCTTGCTTAATGAATGCCTCTACTTCTTTGCGTCCTAATGTTGGCAAAGTTCCCGTAATTACTAATATTTTGCCCGCGAGAGCCCCCCTTGTGGTAAAATCTGAAGTAGATGATAAATTAGTCGTGTTATGGCCAAAATTGACCCCTGTGGCTTGGAGATTTTCCACAAGGATTGTATTGGAAGGGTTTTGGAACCACTCCCAAACCGATCGCGCAATTTCGAGACCAATTCCATGAACGCTTTCGAGGTCGTCGATTGACAAGTTTGACAATACATCTATCGTTGTAAAATTCTCGGTTAATAACTCAGCATTCACTTTCCCCACGTAACGAATACCCAAACCGTATAAAACTCTGGCATAGGACTGTGTTTTAGAGTTTGCGATCGCGCTTACCAATTTCTCGGAAGATTTCTCTCCCATGCGTTCCAAACTGGCAAGTTCTTCAGCCGTTAAGGCGTAGAGATCGGCAACGGATTTCACCAAGCCTTTCTCAACAATTTGCTCGACGATCTTCTCTCCCAAGCCATTAATATCCAGTGCATCCCGAGAAGCCCAATGCACCAAACTTCCCCGTAAAATCGCCGGACAAGAACTATTGATACAGCGCGTAACGGCTTCTCCTTCCGGACGGACTAATTGAGAGCCGCATTCGGGGCAATTTTCCGGCATTTCGTAAGGGATAGTAGTGGCAGGACGCAACTCCGGTAACACGCGCAAAACTTCGGGAATAATCTCTCCCGCTTTGCGAATAATCACCGTATCCCCGACGCGAATATCTAATTCGGCAATGCGATCGCGATTGTGTAATGTTGCTCTTTGTACCGTCGTCCCTGCTAACTGGACGGGTTCCATAATTGCCATGGGGGTCACGGCTCCCGTGCGCCCGACATTGACAGTAATTTCCTTCACTTGGGTGGGCGCTTCTTCGGCAGGATATTTCAACGCGATCGCCCAACGGGGAAACTTTTGGGTAAAGCCCAATTCTCGTTGTAAGGAAACCGAATTGATTTTGACCACCGCACCATCAGTCATATAAGCTAAAGTTTTTCTTTTTTCCTCCCACTCTTGAAAATAGTCCGTCACGGCTGCCAAAGAAGCACATAACTGGCGATTGGGATTGACGCGAAAGCCGATTTCTTGCAGAAATTCGAGTGCCTCCCATTGCGTTTTCGGTTGTATTTCGGGACGATCGGGGATGTGAAGAGTATAAGCAAAAAAGTCCAAGCGTCGCCGATCCACCACCTGCGGATCCAACTGTCGCAACGTTCCCGCCGCCGCATTCCTTGGATTGGCAAATAAAGATTCTCCCGTTTTTTCTCGCTCTCGATTGATGCGATCGAAGTCATCAAGGGGTAGAAAAGCCTCGCCACGAACCTCTACTAATTCTGGCGGATTTTCGATATTTAATCGCAACGGAATACTGCGGATGGTGCGAACATTTTGGGTGATATCTTCTCCCGATATCCCATCTCCTCGCGTCACCCCTTTTACGAATAGTCCATTTTCATAAGTTAATGCAAGTGCAGAGCCATCAATTTTGAGTTCGCAAACGTACTTAAGTTCTCGAATGTCAGGGGCTTGACGCTGCCATCGCTCTTGCCATTTTTTTAATTCTTCGATATTAAAAGCATTTTCCAAACTATAGAGGGGAATATTGTGACGAACCGAGGTAAATTGAGTTGCAGGCTTATCGCCAACGCGCTGAGTGGGACTATCGGGAACAATCAGTTCGGGATATTGACTTTCGAGGTCTTGCAACTCCCGATAAAGGCGATCGTAAATGGCATCCTCCATGATGGGATCGTCAAGGACGTAATAGGCATATCCTGCCTTTTGTAATTGTTGGCGCAGTTGTTCGAGCCGACGTTGAATTTCCATTTTCAGTAAACAGTTATCAGTGAACAGTTATCAGTAAACAGTGAACAGTAAACAGTAAACAGTTATCAGCGAACAACCAACCAACAACCAACAACAAATAACAAATAACAAATAACCAAACTATTTTCGTGCTTTAACGAGAAAAGCGCGTGCTGTATTGGGAGTTTTGCCAAGGTGGAATAAACTTTCCAAACGTCCGCAATGGACTTCAGGATGGGCGGGATCGAGT
>JBFRWJ010000414.1:0-3119 GCA_051439525.1 Spirulina sp.
GGTGACACAAAATAATATCCATATCTTACAGTCTACCCAATTGAGGACGAGGAATGCTGAGGTCTCCTCGCCAACAGCGCGATTGGATTGCTGAATGGCGGTGCGACCCCGGCATCCCCCCCTACCCCCCATCCCCCCTTCTTTTCCCCCCTTACAAAGGGGGGCTAGGGGGGATAAAGGGGGGATGGGAACGCGCACCAAGAGACGATTCAGCATCCCTCGCGCTCATATCCAATCAACCAAAACAGCGCGGTTTCAAACCGCTTTCGGTGGGTTAACCACAGAATCCCCGTCTTTTTAAAGCGGGGAAATGTTAATTATCCGCTCATTCAGCAGCATACTGGGGCATACTGGTTGATAGACCTCATAAAGGCTGACCTCATTCGCGAGAAAAGCTCATGATTGAAATGAAAGTTGCGGGAATTGCCCTTGATGCCGTTACGCGCAGTCCTATCGTCCTCCTCAAGGATGGTTCCGATCGCCGCGCCCTTCCCATTTATATCGGGCAAGACCAAGCAAAAGCGATTATTAGCGCCTTGGAGGGACAAAAGCCCCCGCGTCCCTTGACTCATGACCTCTTTGGTAATTTGCTAGAGGCTTGGGAAATGACCTTAACCAAGGTGATTATTCACGCACTGCAAGATAGTACATTTTACGCTGTTTTGTGCGTGTCAAAAGGGGAGGAGAAAAAAGAAATTGATTGTCGTCCTAGCGATGCGATCGCGATCGCCCTGCGTACCCAAGCCCCCATTTGGGTGATGGAGGAAGTCGTTGCCGATGCCTCGATCCCCGTCGATCGCGATGCCGACGAGGAAGAACGCCAAGCTTTCCGAGATTTTGTCTCCAATATCCGCCCTGAAGATTTTATCGAACAATCCCGCCGCCACCAAAAAGAAAGTTAATATTTGTTGTTTGTTGTTTGTTGTTCGTTATTCGTTGTTCGTTGTTTGTTGTTTGTTATTCGAGATCCACTTGACCAATAACTCATAATCAATAACCAATAACCAATAACCAATAACCAATAACTAAAATGCACTATCGGCGGTTTGGCAAAACTCATTTAAATTTATCGATTTTCTCCTTGGGAACGATGCGGTGCTTGACGAGTTCGTCTGCATTTCGGCAAATCGTCGCCGAAGCGATCGCATTGGGCATTAATCATATCGAAACGGCTCGCGGCTATGGTAAAAGCGAGACCTATTTAGGACAAACCCTTGCTTCTAATTTACCCGTTCCGCGAGACAAACTTTATATTACAACCAAATTACCGCCAACGCCCGATTATGAAACAATGCGCTTGCAGATTGATGAATCTTTAGAGCGTTTAAAACTCGATTATATTGACTGTTTGGCGATTCATGGCATTAATACGCCGGAACATCTCGCTTGGATCGAAAAGAGTCGAGGCTGTATGCAAGCAGTCGGAGAAGCCAAAAAAGCGGGAAAAGTTCGCTACATTGGATTTTCAACTCATGCGCCTTTAAAGACTATTCTCGCGACGATAGAAACCAATCTATTTTCCTTCGTTAATCTGCATTATTATCACTTTTTTCAGCGTAACGAACCCGCGATCGCTTTGGCTCGGAAAAAAGATATGGGAGTGTTTATTATTTCTCCGGTCGATAAAGGCGGTCAATTATATTCGCCTTCTAGCACATTAAAACAGTTATGTCAACCCCTTTCCCCTTTAGAATTTAATTATCGCTTTTTATTGCGCGATCGTCGCATTACAACCCTCAGTTTTGGAGCCGCAAAACCCGAGGATTTTCAAAGTATTGCCAAACTCGCCGATCGCCATGAAGATTTTACCCCAGAAGAAAACCAGATTCGCGATCGCTTGGAAAACCAATTAAAAGAAATGTTGGGAACAGATCGTTGCAGTCAGTGTCATTTATGTTTGCCCTGTCCGGAAGCAATAAACATTCCTGAAGTCTTGCGCTTGCGAAACTTAGCGGTTGCTTATGACATGAAATCTTTTGGGGAATACCGTTATCGGATGTTTGAAAATGCCGGACATTGGTTTCCGGGACGAAAAGGCGATCGGTGTACCGACTGTGGCGACTGTCTTCCCCGTTGTCCGGAAAAGTTGGACATTCCGCAACTTTTACGGGATACTCACAATCGTCTTAATGGTAAACCCCGTCGTCGTCTCTGGAGTTGAATGAGTGCCACAAACTCAAATTATTTTTTATCGAGATTTAGATGGTAGCATTCCAGTGCTAGATTGGCTACAAGAGTTAAAAAACTCTAATCCTAAAGGGTTTGCTAATTGTGTTGCTAGGATTCAACAGCTACAAGAAGTAGGATATGAACTACACCGTCCTGCATCTGATTATTTGCGCAATGGGATTCGAGAATTAAGAGCAAAACATCGTAAAATTCAATACAGAATCCTCTATTTCTATTATGGAGAAAATGTGGCAATATTAGCTCACTCGATTGTCAAAAAATCATCAGAAGTTCCCCCCTTTGATATTGAAGTAGCAATCGATCGCAAAGAAATTTTTGAAGCCGATCCAGTTAACCATACTTATGAAGGAGAAATTAACAATGAAAAAAACAACTGATGCTGTTAAAATTATTAATAATCTTATTGGAGACGATCGAGAGATGCAACAAGCGATCGCTAAGGCATATCTGAATGCCAAAATCGGTCAGTTAATTTATGATACACGCCAGCAAGCGAGATTAAGTCAACAAGAATTAGCTGATGCAATTGGAGTGGATGAATCTATTATTGAAGATTTAGAGGAAGGAGATTATGAAGGTGATGGCTTGGTCATGCTCCAAAAAATAGCAAAAACGATCGATTTTAGCCTAAAAATAGAACTAACCTCCAATGATTCTGATGCTTCTTTAAAAATAACTGTTTAAATATTTAATTGGGAGCAATTCCAGCAATGAAATATATCTTAATTGTTCTAGTTTATTGTTTTTCCTTGTTTTCTCCCCAGTTCGTTCTCGGACAAACATCAACACCCGAAACTACAGAAGTAAACGAAACAGAAGAAAATGAGCCGCTTAATATGGAAGATTCTGCTGAAAGTGGTTCGATGGTGGGGGACTTTTTTACGCGATCGCTAGAAACTTGCGAATTAGATCCCTCCTATCTCAATCCC
>JBFRWJ010000415.1:0-3503 GCA_051439525.1 Spirulina sp.
CTGTGAATTCGTGTGGGTGGAGAAGATGACAGAGATGGGAAAAGACAAGCGATCTCAAAGGCAGGGAGGGAGAGATCGGGATCTCCTCTCATCCGGAACTCAAAACACAATTTCGTTTCCTTCCCTGACTCCCACGCTGTTTGCTGACACTCAACAAATCGTTATACTAAAGCCATCGCATTCATTCCCCGAGCGATGAGCCCACATTATCTGCAAAAGTAGATTTTTTATTCTTCGGTTCTGAATCCCTTATAGAGCAAGGGTTTTCAGCTAGATTGCCCTCTGTGACAGCTTCGCTAGTTTTACCCCAAGAAGGAGAATCTCTACCGGAACCGAAAATCTTTCAACAAGTTGCTTAAAAAGTTTCTCTAGCTGGTCAGGATCGATCCCTTGTGCTTGCAAGCGATCGCGCAACTCTTGCAACTCCTCCAAAGCGCGATCGCAGAATATTTCATTTATCGCTAATCACCACCTCTAATCCTTCCTTCGCCAAAATGCTACCGGGTCTCAGGATTTCCACCTCTTCGGCAATTTTATCGAGTTTATCGTCGCTGTGATTGGGTTCGTGGTGGAAAACGACAAATTTGGTCACCCCAGCCGCATCGCAAACTTTAGCCCCCTCTTGCCAGGTAGAGTGTCCCCAACCCACCTTCGGGGATTTGGGATTGTGATATTCCTCATCGGTGTACATGGCATCGTAAATAAAAATATCCGCGTCTCTAGCTAAATGCAAAACATTTTCATCAAGGCGATCGGGAAGATGTTCCGTATCGGTACAATAAACAGCCGTATGACCGTCCCAACTGATACGATAACCCATTGCCCCATTGGGATGATTGAGAGGCATGGTTTCAATTTCGATATCCTCTAAGTGAAACACTTCGCCACAAACAATATCCTGAAACTTTAAGTTCGCCTTAATATCCGCCACGGGAACGGGAGAATTAACGTGCAAGACGCGATGGTGAAAATGCGTCTCCATATTCATCTCTTCTCCTTCCGGGGGAACTTGTCCGTGAATGTGAAAACAATCTTCTTCGCTAAATTCCGGAAAAAAGAACGGTACGCCTTGAATGTGATCCCAATGATAGTGGGTAAAAAAGACAAAGGCTTCCACGGGAGAATACTCGAGCAAGCGTTTTCCTAACCCTCGCAGTCCCGTCCCGCCGTCGAAAATGAGTCTTTTGCCTCCCACTTCCATTTCAACGCAAGAGGTGTTTCCGCCGTAGCGGATGGTGTGGGGACCGGGAGAGGGAATACTGCCTCGGACTCCCCAGAATCGAATCAAAAAATCAGAAGAAGAGATGGTTTGCATGGGACACTTAAGGCGTTAACACTGTACATTGACCCCGATCTCGCAGTAAATGATCGCATAAAACTAAGGCGACCATTGCTTCTACCATAGGCACGGCTCTGGGCAAAACGCAAGGGTCGTGTCGCCCTTTGGCGGCTAAAACAGTGCTTTCGCCCGTGCGAGTGACCGTTTTTTGCTCTTGGCCTATGGTAGCAGTTGGTTTAAAGGCTGCACGCAAAATAATATTTTCGCCGTTGCTGATGCCGCCTTGCACCCCGCCGGAACGGTTGGTAACGGTACGAATTTTTCCCCCTTCATCGGTGTAGAATTCGTCGTTATGTTCCTTCCCCGTCAATAGCGTACCCGAAAAACCGGAGCCGATTTCAAACCCTTTACTGGCTGGAAGGGACATAATGCCTTTGGCTAAATCCGCTTCTAATTTATCAAATACAGGCTCTCCCAGTCCTTTCGGGACATTTCTGGCGACGCATTCGACAACGCCTCCGAGGGAATTCTTCTCCCGTCTGGCGCGATCGATCAGTTCTATCATTTGTTCGGCACATTCAGAGTTCGGACAGCGCACGATATTGCTTTCCACTTGTTCGAGGGTGGCGGTATCGGGATCGACGATCGCTTCGAGGTCTTTAATTCGTTTAACATAACCGACAATTTCTACATTCGCCACCTGTCGGAGAATTTTCTTCGCGATCGCCCCAGCAGCAACGCGTCCGATGGTTTCCCGCGCCGAGGATCGTCCCCCTCCCTGCCAGTTACGGATGCCGTATTTGGCATCGTAGGTGGCATCGGCATGGGAAGGACGGTACTTTTGTTCCATTTCTTGGTAGTCTTGGGGACGCGGATCTTTGTTCCGCACGAGAATGGCGATGGGAGTCCCCAAGGTTTTGCCCTCAAAGACTCCTGACAGAATTTCGCAACGATCGGCCTCTTTACGGGGCGTTGTAATTTTACTTTGCCCCGGGCGGCGGCGATCGAGGTCGAATTGAATTTCTTCTGGGGTAATTTCTAAGCGGGGAGGACAGCCATCAATGACGACGCCAACACCGCCTCCGTGGGATTCTCCGAAGGTGGTGATGCGAAATAAGTGTCCGAAGGTGCTGCCCATATTCCTCGTGCGCGGTGGCGTTATAACGTTTTGTTATTTTAACAGCGATTCGGTGGGGGCTTGGGAAAAAAGATCGCAGTTTGTAGGTTCTCTGTAGTATCATTTTGTAATACAATGAGAACATAACCCAGAAATCGCGACCAACCCTAAAAACAGTGGCTTCTTTTCGAGATTTACTGAACCATTACCGATCGTACCGAGCGATCGCCATTTTCAGTATCGCGACCTCGAGTTTTTTCGAGATTGCGGACTTGGCGGTGCCTTATGCGATCGGACAAATTTTGAATGTTTTATCCGGTCAGCCTTTAGACAATACCTCACGCTTCCTTGTAACAAATACGGCTCGGCTAACGAATCTACCGGAGGGTCAATTTTTAGCCTTGGGCACATTATTGGGGCTGATTTTCTTGGTTACGGTCGTCAAAGCGCCAGTCCAATCATGGACGGCGATTTGGTATCACTGGGAGATCGCCTTGAAGGTGCGTCGAGATTCTGCCCATCAGACGGTGAAGAAAATTCTCACCCTTCCCTTAGCATTTTATGACGAAAATAACCCCGGTCGCGTTGCCGGAAAAGTAGCGCGGGGAATGTCCAACCACATGTGGACTTACCCGGAGATTGCCGGACAATTAATTCCCAAATTGATGCGGATTTTGGGGATTTTTGGGGTCATTTTAATTATCGAACCCCGGATCGCGATCGCGTTTGTCCTTTCGTTTATAGCAATTATCGCTTTTTCTTGGAAAAAGTTGCGAAAGTTGATTCGCAAAGAAGAGATTTGGGATCGGTATGTAGAAAATACCGAAAGTCGAACCTCAGAGATTATTACCAACATTAAAACCGTCAAGGCGTTTGCCAATGAATCTCAAGAGTTTTCTCGGCAAAAACGGCGATTCGATCGCGAACATCGTTTTGTTCTCGATCGCATTCATAAAGGGTATATGTCTCTGTATACCCAACAGCAAATTTTTATTCGGTCTTGCGAGTTTTTAATCTTGGGTTTCACGCTTTGGGAAACGCTACAAGGACGCATTTCTCTAGGCTATTTCGTGACTTGTCTCACGGTGGCGAGTATGGCTTATTCGG
>JBFRWJ010000416.1:0-14410 GCA_051439525.1 Spirulina sp.
GTATAGTATTTTTCGTTCCCAAAGAATTCATTTTTCTTTCGCATTTTCAAAAGACTCGAGCGATCGCTACAGGAGAAAAGTGAGAAGTCGTGTCGATTTTGTCACGCGATCGCCAAGACGATATTCATAAATTATCAGTACAATCTCGCAAATTCCCCCATTCCTTGTTATCATAGAATGACGAATTGAAGAGAAACAAATATGGAAAATATTACAACAGTTAGCATTACTCTACCTGAATCACTTCAATCTTTCTTAAGCCAACAAGTGAATCAAGGAAATCATAAATCTATCGATCGATATATTTTACATCTCATCCAACAAGAACAAGCCAAGATTGCTAGAGTTGAAGCACTGCTTTTAGAAGGCTTAGATAGCGGAGAAAGTATTGAAGTAACCGAGAATTGGTGGGAAGCAAAACGAACTCAACTATCTCAGAAATTTTCTCAACAATCGTAATGCCTAAGAAGATTTTTATCAGACCGCGAGCAAGTCAAGATATTGACGAACATTTTGAGTATATTGCTCGTCACGATTTTGAGGTAGCCTTAAAGTTCTTTGATTCGACTCGCCAAACTTTTGCTCGGTTGGCAACAATGTCGGGGATGGGTTCTATTTATCCGATACAAAATCCTCTATTGGTAGGTTTGCGAAAATGGCCGATTAAAGATTTTGAAAATTATCTAATCTTTTATCTTTTTGATGATGAGACGCTTGATATTGTTAGAATTCTTCATGGTGCAAGAAATATTGAAACTATTTTAAAAAACCAATATTAAATTCGGGATTTTTGCCAAACTTGTAACTTTGAATTTTGAACTAAAAATGGTCATGCTGAAGGATTACAGTTGGGGATTAATATGCAGTTTGCTGCTGTTAGGAATGACGGGAATTGAAGCGCGATCGGCAGAGGCTGATTCTCAGCAATCCCAACCAATACCGATGAAAATTGCGGCGATTTCTCCTCAACTGAATATCAAGCCAGATATTGGATTCCTTTTACCAACATCACAGAAATCTTCTCCTCGAATCGCGCAAAATCGCCGTATTGAAGAAGCGGAAAAACTCCATCAGGAAGGAATAGAACTGGTCGAACAAGAAACGGCAGAATCGTTGCAGGCGGCGATTGAAAAATTTGAAACGGCAATTTCTTTATTTCAGGTTGAAGGAGATCGCTCTGGTGAAGGTCAATCAAGAGCTTGGGCAGGCTTTTCCTATGATAGCTTGGACTTCAAATCTGAGGCTCTGACCTATCTCAAACAATCCTTGTCAATCTGGCAAGAATTAAGTCAAGAATCAGTTGGCGAAGATAGACAGTCCTTTCAATCTTGGCAAGCCTTCACGCTTCTCAATATCGGGAGCATCTACTCAGATTTAAGAGAAACACAAGAAGCCTTGAATTATTATCAAGAAGCCTTGTCTTTAGCCCGCAGGATTGGCGAGCAAGAAAAGGAATCTAGTGTTCTCAATCATATGGGTCTAGTCTACTCAAATTTAGGAGACAAACGAGAGGCCTTGAATTATTATCAACAAGCCTTGTCTCTTTCCCAAATTGCGAACGCTCCCAAACAACAGTCTGACATCCTTAACAACATCGGCGTGGTACACTCTGATTTAAGCGAACCCCAAGAAGCATTGAACTATCTCCAACAAGCCTTGTCTCTTTCTCAATCGATAGGCGATCGCTCGGGAGAAGCAATTACTTTCAACAATCTGGGTCTAGTTTACTCAAATCTAGGAGAGAAACAAGAGGCATTAAACTATTATCAGCAATCGTTGTCTCTGGCTCGGATTGTAGAAGATCGCGGCACGGAAACATTAGTCCTGCGAAATCTGGGCGAGATACACTTGAAATTGGGAAAACACAAAGAAGCATTGAACTATACTCAGCAATCTTTGTCGCTTTCTCAGACTATCGGCGATCGCACTCTAGAAGCCCGAGCTCATCATGCTTTGGGCGACATCTATTCAGGATTAGGAGAACAACAAGAGGCATTAAACAATTATCAACAAAGTTTACTTCTCTACAGGACTGTAGGCGATCGCTCTGGAGAAGCTCGCTTATTGTACGATATCGCTTCCCTCCAACGCGCCCAAGGCAACCTCGAAACGGCTCTCACCGAGATGGAAAAATCCATCGCCATCCTCGAAGACCTACGCACCAAAGCCCCCACCACCGAACTCCGCCAAATCTACTTTGCTTCCGTTCAAAGTGCTTACCAGCTCTATCTCGACCTCTTGATGGAACTGCACCGACAAAACCCCGATCGCGGCTATGATATCCGTGCCTTCCAAGTTAGTGAAAGCGCCCGCGCCCGCACTCTCACCGAAATCCTCACCGAAGCACGATTCGACCTCAAAGCCGACCTCTCCCCCGCCCTCCTCGCCGAAGAAAAACGCCTCGAGCGAGCCCTCGGTACTGCCGAACAAAAGCGCGTTCAACTCCTTCAGAACCCCAATGGTTACGCCAATACCGACCTCGAAGCCATCAAGAACGAGATCGAAACAATTCTCAAAGACCTGCACGATCTCGAAGCCAAAATTCGCAGGGAGAACCCCGCCTACGCTAACTTAAAATATCCCCAACCCCTCACCCTCCAACAAATCCAAGAGACGATTCTCAATGACGACACCCTCCTTCTCGAATACGCCCTCGGAGAAGAACGCAGCTATCTCTTCGCCGTCAGTAAAACCGACTTCACTGCCTACGAACTCCCTCCTCGTCAAGACATCGAAACCGCTACCGAACAATATATCGCCGCCCTGCAAGCCGAAAACCGCAACCCCCTCGGGGAAGGGAGAGAACTCGCCAGAATGCTCCTCGATCCCGTCGCCGATAAGCTGAAAAACCAACGCCTCGCCATTGTCGCCGATCGCAAACTCAACCGCCTGCCTTTTGCGGCTTTACCTTGGGGTTCGGGAGAGGGCGCAAGCATTGCGCCCCTACTGGCAAACCATGAAATTATCAACCTTTCCTCGGCTTCCAGTCTGGATGCCCAACGCCGCCAATGGGACAAACGCAGCCCCGCCCCCAAACAGATTGCCATTCTTGCCGATCCCGTCTTCTCCACCCACGATCCTCGCCTTTCTGGCGACACCTCACCTACCCCCCAAACGAACGAAATGCTCTCATTGTTACAACGGGATGGTTGCAATACCTTCGATCGCCTTCCCAACACGAAAACAGAAGCAGAAAACATCCTCAAACTCGTTCCCGATGCCAAAGAATTCCTCGCCCTCGGTTTTGCGGCCAACCGCGATCGCGCCCTCAATAGCAATCTCTCCCAATATCAAATACTGCATCTTGCCACCCACGGCTGCATCCAAGATAACCCCCTGCGTTCGGGTTTGGTTTTTTCCCTCTACGATGAAGAAAGTCAAACCCAAGATGGGTTGTTGCGGCTGCAAGATATCTACAATCTCGATCTCAATGCCGAGTTAGTGGTTCTCAGTGCTTGTCAGACGGGCATCGGAGAAGAAGTGAACGGGGAAGGCGTGGTGGGGTTAACGCGCGGATTTATGTATGCGGGGGCAAAGCGAGTTGTTGTGAGTTTATGGAATATCAATGATGCTGCGACTGCCAATCTCATGACGAATTATTACGAGCAAATGTTAAAAGAAGATTTAGATGCGATCGCGGCTTTGCGAGAGGCACAGTTACGGATGTGGCGCGAGGGGGAATTGCCCTATAAATGGGCGGCGTTTACCATTCAGGGAGACTGGCAATAAATCAGTCACCAGTCACCAGTTACCAGTCACCAGTTACCAGTCACCAGTCACCAGTTACCAGTTACCAGTTACCAGTCACCAACACTGTATAACTTGCTGAAATTGATGGCGATCGCACGGGCAGTGTCGTTAAGATTGAGGTAGGGGATTAACCCTAACCCAAGGGGGAGAAGATGAATAAAGTACTCACCAACGGACGCAAACCCGCAATACACCCTGACGAGAATGCTAGGGCGACTGCCAACAGCCCCAAACCCGATCGCCCCAAACCCAAGCGCTTTCGTCACCTGCCGCAAAAAATTTTCTACGCGATCGCGGGGATTGCTATTGTGGGGGGTACGGTTTTAGCTTTGCGCCCCTCTCCCCTGCTGGTGGATATGCAGCCCGTGGAACGCCAAGATCTGCAAGTTACCGTGAATGCCGAAGGAAAAACCCGCCTCCAGTCCCGCTATACCGTCTCTGCCCCTGTCGCGGGACGACTGCAGCGCATGAACTGGGATGAAGGCGATCGCGTCGCCCGAGGGCAAGTTCTCGCCCGTCTCGATCCCCTCCCCCTCACCAGTCAAATCGAGGCAGCCAATGCTAGGATAGCGGCGTTAAAAGCCGAACGGGATGGGGTTGCCACCTTGCGCCCCAAAGAAGAAGCCCTCGCCCGCATCCGGGCAAATATTCGCGGGTTGCAGGCACAAAAACAAGCCGCCCTCGCCCGAGCCGAAGAAGTAGAAGCGAGATTAGAACAGGCAAAACGCGATCGCTTGCGTCTGGAAACTTTAGTGAAAGAAGGGGCGCTTCCCCAACAAGATTTAGAATTGGCAGAGTTAGCGGAAACCCGCCGCCGTCAAGAGTTAGAAGTCGCGCGCAGAGCCGTCGAACGCCTCGTCGCCGACATCCGGGCGACCCGAGAAGACCTAACAAGAGTACGAGCCGAACAGCGCGATCCCGATTATCAATTGAGGGTGTACGATGCAGAGATTGCCAGCATTCAAGCAGAAATCCAACGCTTGAGCAACGATGCCGCCCAAACTCTCATTACCGCCCCGACAAGCGGTCGCGTTTTGCGGGTTTACGAAGAAAGCGATCGCTATGTCAGCGAAGGAACGCCCTTATTAGAGTTAGGCAATACCCAGGCTTTAGAATTGGTCATTGATGTCCTCTCCACCGATGCCGTTAAAATTCAACCGGGGGCCACCATTTGGGTCGAACATTGGGGAGGAGAGCAACCTTTAGAAGCCCGAGTGCGGGCGATCGAACCTTCTGCTTTTACCAAAGTCTCGGCGTTGGGGGTTGAGGAACAGCGCGTTAATATTATTGCCGATCTCGTCGATCCGCCTCCCACGTTAGGGGAGGGTTATCGCGTGGAAGCTCGCATTGTCATTTGGGAGGAAAAAGAGACTTTAACCGTTCCCGTGAGTGCGGTGTTTCGCTGCGAACGCGATCGCGCTAGCGTTTCAGTCAGGGAGTATCGTTGGTGTGCCTTTGTTGTTGAAGAAGGCAAAGCTCAAAAACGCCAAATCGCGATCGGACAAAAAAATGATTTTTTAGTTGCCATTCAAAGTGGATTAAAAGCCCAAGAAATGACGATTCTTCATCCTTCAGAAAAACTCGAGGAAGGGAGTCGCGTCGCACCGCGTTAAGTGGCGGAAGGGGGCGAGAGGCGCCTTCAATAAAACTTAACGCTACCTTATCTGAAAATTGGACTAAGCTGCTTGTAGCTTCTCCCCAGAGTCAGCATTCTACCATGACCTCACCCGATTTTACCTCCTACGGCTATCAAATCACCCGAGAACTAGGTTACAATCGCTTAGGCGGGCGCGTTACTTATCTTGCCCGACACCAGAATACGCAACAAGTCGTTGCGATCAAACAATTCCAATTTGCTCGCGTTGATTCCCACTGGACTGCCTATCGAGAATTTGAGCAGGAAATCCAGACCTTAAAATACCTTTCTCATCCCGGTATTCCTCGCTATCTCGACACTTTTGAAACTCCTGACGGGCTGTGTTTAGTGCAAGAATTTATTCAAGCAGAATCTCTCGATCGCAACCTAATTTGGACTCCACAAAAGATTAAGAGAGTCGCTTTACGAACTTTAGAAATTTTGGCCTATTTGCAGGCGCAATCTCCCGTCGTCATTCATCGAGATATTAAACCTGAAAATATCTTACTCGATAGGGAAGGAGGCGTTTATTTAATCGATTTTGGTTTTGCCCGCATGGGTGGGGGAGAAGTGGCGGCGAGTAGTGTCGTGAAGGGAACAATGGGGTTTATGCCCCCCGAACAATTGTTTAACCGAGAGTTAACAACGGCTTCTGATTTATATAGTTTGGGCGTGACTTTAATTTGTTTATTAACAGGCATTAAATCTGGGGAAATTGGCAATTTAATGGATGAGGATTATCGCTTGCATTTTCGCCATCTCGTCCCCCCGCAAGAAATCGGTTGGTTAAACTGGTTAGAAAAAATGGTCGAGGCAAATCCCAAGGAGAGATATGAAAACGCACAACAAGCGATCGACGCATTAAAACCGTTAAATGTCAATCGTTTGCCGAAATTGAGATTGAGTCAAACAACCCTTGAATTTACGGATTTTAAATATGGTCAAGTCTTGCATCAAAGTCTCATTGTCAGTAATCCCATTCCCGAAACAATGTTAGCCGGGCGTTGGGAAGTTGCCCCCCATTCAAGCGATCCCCCTCATACGCCTTACAATCATGCTTGGAGTAGTTTTAAGCCTCGGAAGTTTGAAGGAAATGAGATAGATTGCGAACTGAACATAGATACCCGTTTGTTATTGGCAAATCGGACTTATATGCGGAAACTCTTATTGCACAGTAATGCAACTCCTCAGCCTCAAGAAATCATTCTAAAATTAACAACTCAAAGTCTCCCGGATTTTTTAATCTCTTCTTCTCGGGGCAGTGGGTGTCTCAAATATTTGATTGCTTTGTTTCTTCATTTTCTGCTTCTTGGTTTATTATTGGGTTTGAGTTTACTTTTCCATCCTTTCGGTCTATCAATATTGTTTTGGATATTATTCGCTCCTCTATTAATTGGAGCTTTAAAGATAGACAATTTCAGAGCGACTAAATGGATAAGAGGATGTCTTAACTTAAACTCCTTTAGATACTTGCGCAAGAAATCTTATAAAATTCAATCTTAGATCCGAGTCTTTCTTGCTTAAGATTGATCGCCGATTCAAAAATGAAACGCAACACGGGAATTGATATCAACGAAGTGAGCAATTTTGATACGAAGAAGTCCTCCTACTGGTCTGTCAAGTTAGAATTGATGGATAAGATAACTCCCACTGAAGCAGCAGATCTCCTGCAAAGAGGTTTGGCAGAATGGTACAAACCCGCACAAACTTGCGGGCGGTCTTCTTTGCCCAACTGATAACTGTTCACTGTTCACTGTTCACTGAAATGACCCAAACCAAAACCCGATCGCAGGTATTGCAAACCTATTTGATTTTAGTTCTTCTTGCCGCCTTGATGTTATTTCCTTTATTCTGGTTGCTCGGCACATCTTTAAAGTCACCAACAGAACAAATCTTTGGCTTTCCTCCCCAACTCATTCCCCGAGAGCCGACATTTGAGAACTTTCGCGAAGTTTGGCAGGCACATCCCTTTGGACGCTATTTATTCAATAGCACGATCGTTGCCGCCCTCACGGTTTTTCTCAATCTTTTATCTTCTTCTTTAGCCGCTTATCCTTTAGCGCGATTAAAATTTAAAGGACGGGATTTAATTTTTGCGATCGTTGTCTCGACGATTATGATTCCCTTTCAAATTGTCATGATTCCTTTATATATTCTCATTGTCAAGCTCAACTTAGTGAATAGTTATTTAGGAATTATTTTTCCCGCGATCGCCTCTGCCTTTGGCATTTTTCTCCTGCGTCAAGCCTTTCAAGGCGTACCAAAAGAGTTAGAAGAAGCCGCTCGTATGGATGGCTGTACGGAGTTGGGTTTATGGTGGCACGTGATGATTCCCGCCGTTCGTCCGGCATTGGTAACCTTAGCCATTTTTGTTTTTATTGGTGCCTGGAGTGACTTTCTTTGGCCGCTAATTGCGATTACCGACCCTGAATATTATACCCTGCCTTTAGGAGTATCCAAGTTATTCCGTGGAGAAGATTTGAATTGGCGTTTAGTCGCCGCAGGCTCGATTATTGCCATTGCCCCCGCACTCTTATTTTTTGTCTTTGTTCAGCGCTATATTATTCCCACAGAAACGGGAAGTGGTGTAAAAGGTTGACACAAAGGATGGAACTTTCAAGGTGCGGACGCAGTATCCCGTTTTCTTGGATTCGATCTTACTTTCAAGCGCTCCTTTATTAGTCTCGCTAACCCCACCTAAATCATAGATTTTAGGTGGGGACTGTACTCGACATTTTGTTCAAATGATAATGCACGACTCTATGAACCATTTTAATCGATCGCTTCATCCCGCTCTAATTCAATTTTAAGGAAGCTCGTCGAGGAATTTTCACTTCATCGATCGCTTCCAATTCATCTAAGTGCAATTTTAAGGAAGCCCGTCGGGGGACTTTCACTTCATTCGCGATCGCCTCGAGGCGATCTAAATGTAATTTAAAAGTAGAGCCATAATTGTTGTCAATGTTCTTAGGATTCATAGCAACACCTTTACGTCGTTTTTTAATTTTTTCTTGAAGAGAATTCTTTTTTCTCTACACTTTGATGATAAAATTATCTCTCCAAAAATGCCATTCGGAAAAATACGGATTTTTGGTATTAACTTTTGTTACAATTTTTGTTAGATTACAGGAGCGGGAATTGAGACTATCCGCCGCAACTGTACATTTTTTCTCGACTTTTATCATCGACAAAACCCACCTCGATCGCGCAGTTTCGTCCTTCGTGAGATAATTCCCATTTGTAAACAATCTTTTCTTGTTCTTTGGACGGCTGACCGAGAATTTGTCGGACTTGTGCGGTTGTCATCCCATTATCCACCCGTTCAAATTGTGGCGGCATCTCGCGGCCCTTGCAACTCAAACCCAATTCTTGAGTTTGGCAATCCGTACCGGGATATCGGAAAATCCCCTGCAAGCGATCGCCTTGAAATTCTCCCTCAAAAATTGCACCCTCAGCAGTTTCCCAAGTGATAATGCGATCGCGTCGCACTTCCCGTCCCGGTAACCCCAATAAAGCCACCACCTCTTGATAACTCATATTCTCGATGCGATCGTAAGCCTGCTTCACCGGATTGGTCTCATCTTCCACAGCATCGGGAGAAAATGCTTCTTCTGGAAACGCAGAATCATCGATCTGACAATCTCCCTCGATCGCCGCAGAGAGCTCGCCATCGCGAGGATTGTCGGAATTAAAGGTAATCTCGCCGCTTCCCGTATCCATCGCCCGCGCCTCGCGATAAGCCTTTTCATCCGTCATCAAAGCTAGGGTATCTCGTTGAAACCGACAGTCCATATACCGATCGCCATTGGCGAAGAGATATTGCACCGCACAGCGATCGCCCTGCCAGCCTTGAATGTCGATGATGACTTCGATTAAAAAAACGGTAGGCTTGGATTTATAGGGTTGACATTCCTTCAGGCGATCGAGGGTCAATACCGCATCGCCTCCCGGACGTACAAGAGGAGGAGCAGAAGAAGAGGGGGGAGAAGGGGAAGCCGGGGAAGTAGAAGTTTGACAATCTTCGTCCCATCCCGGCACTTGCGCCCCAGAATTTTGTAAAGTGACGAGGCGATCGCGATACTCCTGCAACCGAGAAGCCGACTGAGGGGAAATTGCACCCATGCGATCGATAATTTCGATCGCCTCTCCCCAATTTTGTTGGCAAACCGCATTCTTTAACTCGGCGTTTAAATCTTGTCCCCGACTCGGCAGTGCCATCAACCCCAAGCTCAACACGACGATCGAGCCGATCGCATTTAAGATTTTGCGTTTCATTGGGTTTTCTCCCTTTTAACGCCCATCCGGCCTCTATTTTAACTGCCGTTTTCGGGGAAAACCCCAAAAAAAACGCGATCGCTGTTCTTGGCAGAAAGGGCGATCGCTTCTGAATTCAACCAATGACGTATCGGTTAAATATCTTTTTCACCAAAATCCCGAGCCATGTGATCGAAAGGAGCATCAATAAAAGCCGTATCGGCCATTCCCGCTTGGGCTGCCATATCCTTAACGATATCCTTCATAATTTGAATACCCACCACCGTCGGACCGATGGGAACGTTCAAAGAATTATAGGTTTCTCGCAATCCCTGCAAAACCCGCTCGTCTAAAACATTCGTATCTCCAGCCACCAAAGCATAACTGGCATAGCGGAGATAATAATCCATATCCCGCAAACAAGCAGAATAACGGCGAGTCGTGTAAGCATAGCCTCCCGGACGCAGGAGTTCCGGCACCGTTTCAAACAGTTGGGCGCTAGCATTCTTCACAATCGCGGCAGCATTGGCTGTAATCATTGTTGCTACCTCGACCCGTGCCATGCCCGAATCAAAATAGGCCTTGAGACTGTCCATCGCATTGCGATCGAAGTAACGGCCTGCGACATCGTAGTTTCTTATGAGGTTTGTAACCGCATCTCTCATCAAAACAGCGCTCCCAATGGAAAAGATTTTTACATTGATATGACTTTTATTTCTTTATCATCCCATAGGGCTGACCCGTCGCAGCTATCCGAGTCCCTTTCCTGCCGTTTTGATACATTTCTTCAAAAAACGCGGGTTTTTCCGAGATTTTGTTCGCTACGCTACAGTTTTGCAATATTTACAGATTTGCGATCGCGTGCGATCGGGTAATTTAGTATCGAGTCAGACAAAATCTGCCCAAACCTCTCCCTACGATGAGGGTTCTGAATACGCAACCAATTAAGGAGTGACTCCTCATATGCCCGAAACAGCCCAAGAAGTCTTAAAGATGATTCAGGATGAAAACATCCAAATTGTCGACCTGAAATTCATCGATCTGCCCGGAATGTGGCAGCACTGTTCTTTTTACCAAGATCAAATCGAAGACAGTTCTTTCACCGATGGCGTTCCCTTTGATGGTTCCAGTATTCGCGGTTGGAAAGCGATCAACGAATCGGATATGGCCATGGTTCCCGATCCCAAGACCGCTTGGATCGACCCCTTCTATAAAGAAAAGACCTTGAGCATGGTGTGCAGCATTAAGGAGCCGCGCACGGGAGAATGGTACGCTCGCGATCCTCGCAGTATTGCCAACAAAGCCGTTGAATATCTCAGAAATACCGGTATTGGCGATACGGCATTTTTCGGTCCGGAAGCAGAATTTTTTGTTTTCGATGACGTGCGCTTCGACCAAAACGAACATGAAGGCTATTACTACGTCGATAGCGTAGAAGGGCGTTGGAATTCCGGACGGGACGAAGTTGGTGGCAACCTCGGTTACAAACCCCGTTACAAAGAAGGGTATTTCCCCGTTCCCCCGAGCGATACTCTGCAAGATATGCGGACGGAAATGCTGTTAACTATGATGAAATGCGGCGTTCCCATTGAAAAACACCACCATGAGGTGGCAACTGGGGGACAAAACGAACTGGGTTTCCGTTTCGGCACGTTAATCGAAGCGGCAGACAACTTAATGACTTATAAATATGTCATTAAGAACGTTGCCAAGAAATACGGACGCAGTGCGACCTTTATGCCCAAGCCGTTGTTTAACGATAATGGTTCTGGGATGCACACCCACCAATCGATTTGGAGGGATGGCAATCCTCTCTTCTGGGGTGATGGTTATGCCAACCTCAGCCAAGTCGCCCTACACTATATTGGCGGACTGCTCAAGCACGCTCCGGCATTGCTGGCATTTACCAACCCGTCGATGAATTCTTACAAGCGGTTGGTACCGGGATTTGAGGCTCCGGTTAACTTGGCTTATTCCCAAGGAAATCGCTCTGCTTCAGTTCGCATTCCCCTTTCCGGTCCCAATCCCAAGGCAAAACGCCTCGAGTTCCGTTGTCCCGATGCGATGGCTAATCCTTATCTTGCTTTTGCTGCGATGTTGCTAGCGGGAATTGATGGCATCAAAAATCAGATCGATCCCGGTTCTTCCTTAGATGTGGACATTTACGATCTCTCCCCCGAAGAATTGAGCAAGATTCCCAGTACCCCGGGATCTTTAGAAGATGCTTTAGAAAATCTGCAAAACGACCATGAATTCTTGACCGGGCCTGGAGTCTTCGCCGAAGACTTTATCGAGAATTGGATTTCCTATAAGTTAGATACGGAAATCAACCCGATGCGCTTGCGTCCTCATCCGTTTGAATTTGCGCTTTATTACGACGCTTAATTCTCTCAAAAAAAACTGGGATTTAATTAACGCGCGCAGCCGCCTTTCGAGGTGGCTGATTTTTGTGATTATAGAGGCAAATATTCAACTTGATTTATTAAATCTTCTGGATCTGCTGCTTTGGCGATAAATTCTAAGTCACGAACACAAACGCCAATAGTGATACCAAATCCGCTTTGCTGGAGAGGTATTCGATTTTGTAGGGGCAATTCATGAATTGCCCCTACAACAAGATTTTCCGCTTTAGTTTTGCTATAGACATTGGTAATACCCAAAAAATCATCAGTTCTGCTATCCGTTACCTGTTAAAATAATTTCTCAAATGATATAGGAGTTGGTTATGCCCAAAGCTATTCAGAGAATCCTATTCGGCAGTCCGGGAGTTGGAAAAAGCTATGAGGCGCGAAAAATAGCTGAAGAGGATCTAGGAATAAAGATCGATTCCGAAGGTAAATTGCTTAAAAATACAGTCAAAACTGTTTTCCATCCGGAATATACTTACGGTGATTTCATAGGAAAGCTACTTCCTTCGGTAATTGATAATAATGTTATTTATAAATTCTATCCCGGGCATTTTCTGAAAGCATTGGGTTTTGCATATAAATCTTTAATTGAAGAGACGCATGAAAATTGTTTGCTAGTTATTGATGAACTCAATCGTGGCAACGCTTCTGCTATTTTTGGAACTGTTTTCCAGTTATTAGATCGAGAAGACGATGGCTGGTCTAGCTATGAAGTTGATATTTCTGAGATGGAGTTATACGCTTTGCTTTGTTGTATTTTTGACGATCGTGTTAAATTTGACAATGATGGAATAAAAGTAAGTAATTCAGATGGAAGTACGACTACAAAGTTTGATAGTTTTTGGAAGGAAAAAATAAAGGATTCGACAGAGGACAACAATCGAGAAGATTTTAAGCAGTTGTCCGCTTTACTTCGTGGAAGTAAAATAAAAATACCTCCTAATCTGTCGATAATTGCAACCATTAACACTTCCGACGAATCGATTTATTATCTCGACAGCGCTTTTAAGAGGCGCTGGGACTGGGTGCATATAGAAGCTCCAAATTTATTGAATAAAGATGGACTTCCAGAAAATATGAGGGCTAAAACTGTTAAAATTAACGACGAGCTAGAAATTAACTGGATTGATTGTATTGTTGGACTCAATCACTTGATTGCATCTAACCTAAAATCAAAAAGAGTTGAGGACAAACAAGTTGGTTTATACTTTATCCAACCAGAAAAAGATAAAAATGAAATACCGTTAAGGCAGATTCAAGATAAGTTAATGTTCTATCTTTGGGATAGTGTTTTTTCTAGAGACAGGAGGGCTTTAGAAAAAATTATTTCTGAGGCGAATCAATCTATCGGCAATAGTAGCGATGTATCTTTTTCTACCTATACTGATTTTTTAAAATATACGGCTGAATTGTTACAATACGCTCAAACTGTATCCTGTCAAGACCCAGAGGTTGTACCAAATTTTTAATAATGCAAACAAGTTCAGACGATGATTAATTTTAAAAAACTCCAACTCACTGTGGACGATCAATATTCTTTTGTGGGAATTAAACGAGATTATTTCTCTCGATATTCTTTTTATTTACCCAAAGGATTTGAGGAAGTCACGAATCCTTATTATTGGAGAAGAAACAATCTCAATGAGTTTGAAGGGAAATGCAATTTATTCTTTCTCTTTTATCGAATTTTTGAGAATTTTAAGTCAATTTGCAATGAAAGAGGATATTTAAACGACACATCGCAAGTTAAAGCAAATCGGGATACCACTGTATTTAAAGATGACGGCTTAAAGGTTGAAAGAAAAGAAAGGCAAGACAATATATTTTATTCCAAGATCGATCCAGTTGGAAAAATCCTAAACGCATACGATGAGCCAAAAATTCTCAGTTTAGTTTATCGCCTCGGAAAGTCGGAATCCTTAGACTACGGACAGGTATATCGCTATTTAGATAGGGGTATTTTTCTTCCCAATCATACTATTTATCTTGACTCAATGAACCTTCCCCGCCAGCAGATTCGTTTTGAGTCAACTGATATCGTGGCAATGTACTGTTACCTATTGTGTGAAATTCAGGTAAAGCTGGATCGCGAAATCAATTCGGAGATCGCAGCATTGGCGGAACGATTTCATCAGTGTTATATCGGGATCGAGTATGGATTGTTCCAAGAAGATCGTTATGAAACAGTTCTCGACTCTTTGAAAAATGCTTTGGAAATAATTGACCGCAAAACTGCTCTCAAGGATTCCGATTATTGGGAACTCTATGATGCTATTGAATTATTTCTATACGGTTCATTAGAAAAAGAAAAGAACGGAAAGATTTGTGGCTTTGATAATTTTCACAGTATTTTGGAATCTAT
>JBFRWJ010000417.1:0-22257 GCA_051439525.1 Spirulina sp.
GAGTTATTCCTCGTACTCCGGCAATATCATTAACCCCCAAGGGGGCAACCAACCGCACAACAATATCCAACCCTCAATTTACTTGGCAGCGATCGCGTTTTTGGGAGTACGGGTGTAGTACAAAAAATGGAGGTAAGCGGACTCGAACCGCTGACATCCTGCTTGCAAAGCAGGCGCTCTACCAACTGAGCTATACCCCCTTACAGACTGCTATTTAAAAGCACTTTTGCTATTATACACAATATTCGCCGTTTGTGTCAAAATAACCCCAAAAATTTTTGACCGCGCGATCGCCGTTGTCCCAAAACCGCCATGACTCTTGTTATTGCTACCTTTTACAAGTTCGTTCCCCTGCCGGAGTATCGAGAAAAACAAACCGAGATTTTGTCCTTTTGTCAGCAACAGGGGGTGAAAGGAACAATTTTACTGGCACCAGAAGGAATGAACGGCACGATCGCGGGATCTCGCGAGGCGATCGAGACGGTTTTGGCGTTTTTGCGATCGGACTCCCGGTTTACAGATTGGGAATACAAGGAATCCGAAACGGAAAAACAACCCTTTGAACGGTTGAAAGTGAAATTGAAATCAGAAATCGTCACCTTTGGCGTTCCCGAGGCGAACCCGAGCGATCGCGTTGGCACTTATATCGATCCGCAGCAGTGGAATGCGTTAATTAATGACCCCGAAGTCACTGTCATCGATACTCGTAATGATTATGAGGTTGGCATCGGCACTTTTCAAGGGGCAGAAAACCCTCAAACCCAATCTTTTCGAGAATTTCCCGACTACGTTCGCACCCATCTCGATCCCAAAAAACAGCAAAAAATTGCCATGTTTTGTACGGGCGGTATTCGCTGCGAAAAAGCGACCTCTTACCTGTTAAAACAGGGATTTTCCCAAGTTTATCACCTCAAAGGCGGTATTCTCAAATACTTGGAAGAAATTCCTCCCGAAGAGAGTTTGTGGGAAGGCGAATGCTTTGTTTTTGACGATCGCGTTGCTGTCGGACATAGATTAGAACAAGGGAATTATGAAATGTGTCGCAGTTGCGGTCATCCCATTTCTCCCGCCGAGAAAACGTCAATTTATTATGAAGAGGGGATTTCTTGTCCTTATTGTTTCGGTACTTTAACCGAAGAAAAGCGATCGCGGCAACAAGAACGACAAAGACAGTGGAAACAACAGCACGATTGCTAAGCGATCGCGCAAAAAAAAATCCCTAAATCACCTTCCGATGAATTAGGGATCGCCAATCAGGGTGCATCTACCATTACTCTCTTCTCTCTTCTCCCAAGCAATCGGGACAATTTTTTTGGGATTTTTTTCAGACGAAGAGAGAAATTTTCTCGACTCTCTAGAAGCGATCTCCGCAAAGCGGCAAAATTAGAAAGATGCAAAATGCGATCGCCTATCTCGACAGGAAAATAAAAATATCGTATACTTGTTCTAATCGCTTTTAAGAGAATGTCCTGAATGAATCGTTATCAACGAGATGGGTGATTACTTTCCTTTAGAATTTCTCAATGATGAAAAAAATAATTCGCTTTATCGATCTCTTTGCAGGATTGGGTGGAATTCGCCTAGGATTAGAACGTGCTGGTCAGCAACTTAATTTTCAGACTCAGTGCGTTTTTACATCAGAAATTAAGGAAGATGCTGTCCGCACTTATCAAGAGAATTTTCCGAACAGTGAAGTGTGGGGAGATATTAGAACAATTCCCAGTGAAGAGATCCCCGATTTTGATATTCTCTTGGCAGGTTTTCCCTGTCAAGCCTTTAGTAGTGCCGGAACGAGACAAGGATTTGCCGATACTCGGGGAACTTTATTTTTTGAGGTCGAACGAATTTTACGAGATAAACAACCCAGTGAGTTTATTCTAGAAAATGTGGAAGGTTTGGTCACTAATGATGGGGGTAAAACTTTAAACACGATTCTTCGCACATTAAAAGATTTAGGCTATCAAGTAACTTGGAAAATTTTAAATGCTCTTGATTTTGGCGTACCTCAAGATCGCAAGCGAGTTTATATTGTGGGGACGCGATCGCATCCTATTTTTCTCGATACTTTGAAAAAATCGAAATCTGTGTATTTGTCGGATATTTTAGAGACAGGAAAACCAATGTTGAAAACAAAATTTATTGATAATTTACTCGCACGGTATTCCGTGCGGGAATTAGCAGGGAAGTCCATCAAAGATAAACGAGGGGGAAAAAATAATATTCACAGTTGGGATATCAATCTTAAGGGAGAAGTTAACGAAACACAAAGAGAATTTTTGAATCTTTTTCTCAAAGAAAGACGCAAGAAAAAATGGGCAGAGTTAAAAGGCATCAAATGGATGGATGGAATGCCTTTAACGCTTGAAGAAATTACCAGTTTTTTTAATCCCGATAATCTTTTTGAGTCCCAAGATTTAAAAAGATTATTAGACGATCTCGTACAAAAAAGATATCTGGCTTTTGAGCATCCTAAAGATGAAGTGGAAATTTTGAATAAAAACAACAAAAAAGTCAGAAAAAGACAGGCAAGAACAGATTTACCTAAAGGATATAATATTGTGACGGGTAAACTGAGTTTTGAGATTAATAAAATTTTAGATCCCAATGGATTTGCTCCAACTCTCGTGGCAACGGATATGGAAAGATTAGCAGTTGTTGATGGGGAGGGATTGAGAAAATTAACAGTTCGAGAAGGATTGAGATTATTTGGTTTTCCCGATCGCTATCACATTGATTTACCGACAACAAAAGCCTTCGATCTGTTGGGAAATACGGTGGTTGTTTCTGTAATTGAGAAGATTTTTCATCGATTATATTCTCTAGCGTAACGCAAAGTAATCGGTTATTTTGACAATGCGATCGCTTTTCAATTCAGAGTTAGAATTCCTTGGGGATATTCAATTATATTCTGCCACAAGCTCCAGTTTCGTTAATTCGCATAATCAAACACTTTTTTTCAGGATGTTTTTCGTGAGCTTTATTTCGGGCAATATGTTCGTCAGAATCGATGAAATAATCGCCGCTATCGGGTTCGATGATTATAAACCAATCGTAACGATCCTGAATGAATTCGGGTTGTACGCGATCGAAAATAACACGACATCTTTCTGCAAAAATTTTGTCTTCTGTTTTTCGTCGTTGCAGTTCTTCTGGTGAGAGACGGTGTTCGGGAAAAATTCTCCTCCGTCTTGGTTTTGGTTTTGAGTTGATTGATGTCATTGCGTTCGTTGAATGAGCTTGTTTTGTTCAATTATACAATACGCAATCGTATTATTTCTAATACTCTTTAATTTTCCATTCATTCTCCTTCAGATCTCTTTATTTTCAAAGGTTTTTATTCTTGTAAATTATAAATTTGTTCTTTTAGTTGTGCCATTTTTTCTTCTGCATTAAGTCCTCTTAGAGAAAATGATGGAGAAGTTGCATCTAAATCTGTAATCTGAATTTTCTGGATTCTGAGCATTTCTAAATAACAAGCTTGTCCCCAATCGGATTGAAATTTTTTTGTGGTTTTATATACAGTTGACCAAGCAATATCATTTCTCAGATTTAACTTTTTAAGTAAACGATAGTCTTGAATAATTTTCAAAAAATTTTGTATCAAACGGGAAATCAAGAAACCAAAAGGAATCACAGTCAAAATCAGCATAGTAAGGCCTCCAAAAAAAACTACAGTACCTGGGAATAATGTTTCCGCAAGTGCAAAAAAAGAGAGAACGAACAGAAATGAAAAGAAAACAAAAAACCCATATAAAAATAATAAGCTGATTGCAAAACTAAGAATGCTTTTTAGTTTGCTGAAAATCCAAGCTATAGATGATTTAAAATGAGCAAAAAAATACATAACAAAATACCAAAATGTGCCAGGTACAATAATAAATATTAACAATGCGATCCACAGCCTATTAATATAAAAAATAGGACTATCAATTACATAAAAAAATATCATTAGAAAAAATAAGCGGATTACAGAATCAAATCCAGAGCGAAATATTAGTGGAGGAATGAAGATATTTTGACTAAAACGATAATCATAAATCAGAATTGCTGTTTGTTTTAGAATCCACAAAAAATGGTTAATACAAAATTTTAAAAATACTTCAACTAAGAATATTCCAAAAATAAAATATCCTATATACAAGAAATCTGAGAAAATCACAAAAGACATCCATAGAATGAAAATCACGAAAGACATCCATAGAATTAATAAAGAAAATATATCCACTCGATGAATTAACTGTATAGGTTTTAGAGAATCTGACAAGCTCAAACTAAAATCTAAATCATTGAAAGATTTAAGTAGGGCTAGGGTTGAGCGATCTTGAATATATCGACGAATAAGAGTGACAACTTGAGGCTCTAATTCTGCCAAATGTCTGCACGATCGCAGAGCCGTTTCCGATAACCAAGGAACACCTCGCTTAAAAGCCTGTGTAATCCCGCGAGTACGTGCATGAGGAGTTACAATAGGTAAGGCTTCCGTTGCTATTTTTGCAGCTAATAAATCTTTGCCTTCAATCAAATTTACAATGACCTCAGAGAGTTCCTCTTGAAAAGATTCAATACTCTCCGGACAAGATTGACAAGCATCTCGAAGAAAACGCAAACAATGAATCGCCGATCGCGCCTCTCGAATATTTCCTTCTGAAAGTGCATGCAGATTTTCCTTAATGGTTTGCCAAGCAAATTCTGCTAATTCTCGCACTTCAGAATCCGGTGCAATACCGCAGTAAACAACCAAACCATCTCGCCAGCGAGAATCCGTGGGAATAGCATCGCGTTTGACCATTTCAGGATTATTCAAAAGAGCGCAAACCGCAAAAAATTCAGCAAATCTTCGATGTACAAAAGAGAAAGGTTCTCGATTTGTTCCTCCCCATCGGACGATCCGCGAATACTGCATTGCCTTAATTTTGTTTTCCAGTTGCGGATCGGCAATTTCATTTTTGAGGTCTGAGACGCTTATTTCTAAGCCAGTATCGGGAGTATTGTAGATAATGCGAGCAATCTCCACGGCTGTTGCTAAAACATCCTCTTTGCTCAAATTCAACTCATCAAGATTGGAGACATCTTCATCAAAACGCCGATCGATATAGTGGGTAAACAAGTCATAATAAGTATCGGGTAGTCTGTCGCGATAATGAATGATATACTGAGCAATTAAATCCGACATAAAAGGATTGCGAAGTGCCGGAGCGAGATGCGGACGTTCCTTCAACAAACGACGAACCATCGAATCGGAATCGAGTCCTTCTCCCAACAGCCATTTTTTCATCGCTGCTCGAATTTGCTTTTCCTGAAAAGGACGAATTTCCAGTTTGCGATCCCGAAAACCGATAGGTCTGCGAAAAGGTCGAGAGGAAAGAATTCCCCGACATTTGTGCAAATCTTGAAAAAACGTATCAAATGCTTGTGAAATTTCTTTGAGTTGTCTGCTGCGATCGTCACAGTCGAGTACCATCGGCATCTCGTCAAATGAATCGAAGAGAAAGAAAAATAACCCGTTTGAGAGCATTTTCTCATAATAGTTTTTGAGAAACTTCTGCCCGGCACGTCCGGAAATTCGCTGGAGATAGCGATACACAAAACGAGTAATATCTTCATCTGTTGGTTCGCGAGAACCCGTCCATTCTTTCAGATTGACGTAAAGAGGAACAATTTTCCGATCGCCACGCAATACCTCCTCATAAAGCTGTCGTGCGAGACGACGCAACGAGACACTTTTTCCCGATCCCGGATCGCCAATCAAAAGAAAAGATTGACTCTCTTTATCATTGCGAAGTGCCTTAATCAGATCCGCAACCACTCGCGATCGCTTTCCCGGTTGACGAGTCATCTCCACTTCCGCTTCCAGAGTCGTGTAATCGCTATCACTCCAATTGCTTTCTTCATCAAGGCGATCGAGATAACCTTTCATAAACTTACAAAAACGATTTCTCAATTCCTTGTAACTCGGCTCTTGAAAGAGTTTCTCATCTTGCGCGGGAATAGGGGGTTCTGGGGGTAAAATTGTTTGCTGTCGCTCAAAAAGCCAAGTTAGAATACAGATAACAATTCCAGAAATTGCCAGCAGAATAATTTGATGAGGGGGTTCGATGGGTTGAATGGGAGATAAATCGAATTGTCGAGCGATAAAATTGAGCAGGAGGACGATCCACGAATCACCTCGAACGATAACCAAAGCAATTCCACCAAAAATGCTCAGTGCAGCGATCCTCGTTCTAAAATGTCTGGGTCTTGGTTTCAAAATTGGCGCAAGTAGAAAAATTGCCACCAGCAGCGCAATTTCGATGCTCAGACCGAGCCAAAGATCGCCAATTAAATAGCCAGCAATGCCACCAACAATAAGAATAATTAAGGCAACCAAGAAAGCCATTGCACGGGTTTGTATTTCATTCATCATCATTCTCGTTTAATCTCTCAATCCAGCAATCTGTCAAGATGATTTGTAATTGTTAATCCGATAGTCCAACAGGGAATCAAATTCCCTGTCTCATACATGAAGTCCTCTGAAGAGGACTGCTCTTGTAATTTTAGGTACGATCGCAAAAATATCAGAGCAGTATCGCAAAATTCCTCAATCCATTTTAATGGATTTTTTGTATGAGACAGGGATTTTCAATCCCTGGCGGATCGGGTTATCTCCATTATTTTGGGTAATGAGCGATCGCGCTTATCCCTTTAGATTCCCTATCTCTCATTCCCCCAAGACAAACCGAAACATAAAAACGAGCAAATCCGTCTATGATTTAATTAGTGCCTGCTCTCCCTGCCGTCCTCAATACCTGCCATGTCTTCCGTGTTTCAGGAATTTCAACTCTCCATTACCCCTCTGGGAAACGACGATTATCTGGTACGCACCGAAAAAGTCGCTCCCGGAGTGCCTCTCGCAGAAGAACGGTTGCACTGGCCCGTAAGCACTTGGCTCGATCGCGCCAAACAGTTAATGAACGATCCCATGCTCAATCTCATGCAGGGAGACGGCTCACCGCAAGATGACTTTCTCTTCATTACCGGACAGCTCAATAGCGGTGCAACCCAAGAGGCAACCCTGAACCTGGCCAGTTTGGGACAGCACCTTTATGAGGGACTCTTTCAAGGCAGTTTGCGAGATAGTTGGATCGCTGCCCAAAGTATCGCCTATCACCATCGTTCCGTTCTGCGCCTGCGCTTGGGGATGAAAGGCACTCGCCTCTCTCGCATTCCTTGGGAAGTTCTCCACGCCAACCGCAAGGAATTGGGAGAAGCACTGTTTCAACCCCTCGCTACGGGTACCGATATCGCCTTTTCTCGCTATCAAATCGGCAGTCCTTTCGCCGTGAATGCCCGAGAATCAACCAGTCAAACCGAACAACCCCTGCGCATTTTAATGGCGATCGCAGAACCCGACGACCAAGAGAGTCTCGCCTTGCAACAAGAAGCATTGCATCTGAAATCAGAACTCGAACGCAGCGCCCGAGAAGGCTTTCCCCAGTTAGAATTAACCATTCTCGAACAACCCGGACGCGCAGAACTCACTCAATCCCTCGAACAAGGCAACTATCAGGTTTTTCACTATGCCGGTCACAGTAACTTAGGCGAGTCCGGCGGCGACGTATATTTGGTCAGCAGGACAACGGGATTGACCGAACGCCTCTACGGGGAAGATTTAGCGGGTTTATTGGCGAATAACGGCATTCAATTGGCGGTCTTTAACTCCTGTCGCAGTGCGGATACGGCTTTAGATGAAGGGGAAAGGGAGGGAGAAGGGAGCGATCGCAATCTAGCCAGAACCCTCGTTAAACGAGGAATTCCTGCCGTTTTAGCCATGGCGGAACGCATTCCCGATGAAGTCGCCTTAACCTTAACGCGCCTTCTCTATCGCAACCTCGTTTGCAGCTATCCCATCGATCTCAGTCTCTCTCGGGCGCGACAGGGATTGATTTCGGCTTACGGTTCCAATCAACTCTATTGGGCGTTACCGGTTCTCTATCTCCATCCCGATTTTAATGGGATTTTAGTGGCAGGACAACACAAAACGGAAGGATTCGATCCGTTGGACTTTTACGATCTTGAAGAGATGCCCATGTCAGGATTAACGGGGGAAACCGCATGGTTGGAGGACGATCTCGCAGAAGATTTTGAAGACGATGACGATTATCTCGTCCCTTCATCTCCCAATGGCAAAGTCGATCCTGCCTACGAAGGCACGAACAAAACGCCTGCAATGAAAGAGATGGAAGAAGAGGACGCAAGTTTTGTTCGCGATATTCTTAACGAATTTGAAGACGAAGAGGAAACAAACACCAACCAGTCTTTTCAGTCACCAGTCACCAGTCACCAGTCACCAGTTAGTCAATCACCAGTTAGTCAGCCATCACAACCGAAAATCCGACGCAAACGTAAAAAAACTTCTGTGAAGGTGGCTTTACTGACGGGTTTGGGAGCGATCGCGATCGCGGGGTTCGGTTTGGGAACTTGGTATGCTTACAATACTTACGTCAATCCCAATCGACTTCCAATAACACAAAATGGAGAAATCTCCCTAGATCCAGACAATCTAAACTTTCAAGAAGTGAGTACCGATCGCGTCACCAGTTTGGCGATCGAGCAATTTAGCGAGGGGAATATCGCGATCGGCTCGGCGGCGGTTCGGGCTTTACTCGATCGCAACGCTCTGCCTTTTGCCGAATCTGCCTTAGCGGCCATTCCTGCAACTCAACTTGACGAACCGGAAATTAGTTTTTTGCGCGGACGCTTGGCATGGCAAGCCACTCTTACCGGAGATGATATGTATCACGTCACCGATGCCCGTCGCTATTGGGAGATTGCCGTTAAAGGTCAACCCGATTCGATTTTGTATAAAAATGCCTTGGGATTTGCTTACTATGCAGAAGGAAAAACGAATCGTGCCAATCAAGTGTGGTACGATGCCCTAGAATTAAGCGACAAACAAAGGGAAAATGCAGATTTGCCGCAAAATTCCGATGTTCTCAATACGTATGCGGGTCTAGCATTAGGACTACAAAAACTCTCGACGGAGGCCAGTCCCGACCAAGTTAAAATCTTGGCAGATAAGGCGAGGAAATTGCGGCAAACCGTGATGAATACAGCTCCTCTTCAATTTCAAGCACAAGGATTGAGTCAGAATTGGTTGTGGTCGGAACAAGCGATTCAAGATTGGCAAAAATTACGATGATCGAGTAGGGTAGTTATTGCCTGAAAAAAGAAGTTTGGTTGCGGAAAAAGCAATCGCTTTTGGGCTAAAAATAATAATTGAGTTGCCATAACAATAGGATAATGAACAAAAAAGTCATCTGGTATATCAAAGCCCAAATTGGCGTGTTATTATTCCCCGCAGGGTTGTGTTTATTTGGTCAAGCTGTTTCCAATCGTATTGCTGGCGATCCTTGGTTTTGGTTGGGAACGGCGAGTTTGGTCGCCATCAATGCAGGCGTGGGCTTAATGATTGATAGTGGCTTATTGGCCGGATTTCCCAAAGACGATTGAAGAAAAGATTGAGAATTTTTCCTTTCTCTGACCCATCGGGATAAAAAAAGAGCGATCGCATATTTTTTTCCTTGCGATCGCTTCAAATTGTTGGCTATTCCCTAATTACTAGGCAAAGGCAGCCATTTTGACTTCATTCACATTCAATAATTCCTGCAATTCATCCGCATCGACAGTTTCTTTTTCTACCAACATCTCGGCTAGGCGATCGAGGATTTGGCGATTTTCCGTGAGGACTCGCGTGGCGCGATCGTAAGCGACATCCACCAACTGGCGGACTTCCTCATCGATGAGAGCGGCCGTTTCATCGGAGAAGTCGCGATCGGCAGCAATTTCCCGACCGAGGAAGATATTGCCATTTTGGCGACCTAAAGCCACCGGACCGAGAACGTTGCTCATCCCGAAGCGGGTAATCATCTGACGGGCAACTCGAGCCACTTGTTGCAGGTCATTAGAAGCCCCCGTAGTGACTTCTTCTTCCCCAAAAATGATTTCTTCCGCCACGCGACCCCCGAGGGCAACCGCCATTTGATTTTGCAGGTAAGAACGAGAGTACAAGCCGGAGTCCATGCGTTCTTCACTCGGGGTGAACCAAGTCAAACCCCCAGCACGCCCTCGAGGGATGATGCTGATTTTCTGAACCGGATCGTAGTCCGGCATCAACGCACCGACCAAAGCGTGACCCGCTTCGTGATAAGCCACCAATTGCTTGCGTTTCTCGCTCATCACCCGGTCTTTCTTCTCTGGACCCGCCAAGACGCGATCGATCGCATCGTTGATTTCGTCCATAGAAATCTCTGTCAGGTTGCGCCGCGCCGCTAAAATTGCCGCTTCGTTTAAAAGATTGGAAAGGTCGGCACCCGTAAAACCGGGGGTGCGGCGCGCAATTTTCTCGAGATCCACATCTTTCGCGAGGGTTTTGCCCCGAGCGTGGACTTGGAGGATTTCCCGACGACCGGCATAGTCCGGGCGATCGACCACTACTTGGCGATCGAAGCGACCGGGACGCAGTAAAGCTGCATCCAAAACATCCGGGCGGTTGGTGGCGGCGATGATAATAATCCCCGTATTGCCTTCAAACCCGTCCATTTCTGTGAGGAGTTGGTTGAGGGTTTGTTCCCGCTCGTCGTTACCGCCGCCTAAACCCGCGCCGCGACTGCGACCGACGGCATCAATTTCATCAATGAAGACGATACAAGGGGCGTTGGCTTTGGCTTGCTCGAAGAGATCGCGCACCCGAGAAGCACCGACCCCGACGAACATTTCCACGAACTCGGAACCAGAAATACTGAAGAAAGGAACCCCAGCCTCTCCCGCAACGGCTTTGGCGAGGAGGGTTTTCCCGGTTCCCGGCGGTCCGACGAGAAGAACCCCTTTGGGAATTTTTGCCCCGACAGCCGTGAAGCGATCGGCATTTTTGAGGAAGTCTACCACTTCAGCCAGTTCTAATTTCGCTTGTTCGATACCGGCGACATCCCCAAAGGTAACTTGGGTTTGGGGTTCCATTTGCACCCGCGCTTTAGATTTCCCGAAGTTCATGGCTTGGGAACCGGGTCCGCTCGAGGCGCGACGCAACAGGAAGAATAAACCGATTAATAATAAAGCCGGGACGAAGAGACTGCTGAGGATGCGAAACCAAAAGCCGTCATCTTTGGGGGGTTGGACGGCAATATCGACGTTGTGTTCCGTTAAAATTCCAATTAGTTGGGGATCGTTGGGCAGGTTGACGATCGCCTGAGCCCCATTGGGGTCGTTGGGGTCGATAACCGTGGCTTGGCTGCGATCGGCGCTGAGTTTAATGCGCTTGATGCTATTACTCTCGACTTCTTGAATGAGTTTGCTATATTTCCAAGTTTTGCTGCTTTCCCCGGGACTTTCTAAGAAAGCGGATCCCAAGGCGAGGACGACGATCGCTAAAAGAACGTACAGTCCTGCATTGCGCCATTTTTTATTTTTGTTGTTGCTCACGCGGTGGAACTCCTATCCTAACGGTGTAATGGTGGGTATATTGGGATTGCTAATTTCTGCTGGAAGCGAGGAGGCGCTCTCGGGCAGATTTTTTATTTTGCGTTTGTCATGGGACTATATTAACTAATGTTAACGTTTCTCAGACAGTTTTGCGGCAGATCGGCGATCGCGACTTGGAAACCGAGAGAACTAAATCGCGATCGAGCTGCCTTGGCTTCCCCAAACCTTAGAGTTTGAGCGTGTTGGGAAAATTGTCAAATCGTGGAAAAGCGAGGTAAAATATCAATGTGACCGAGAATGGGGAAGGAGTTTAAACGTTATGATAAGTGCGCGAGATGTAGCAGAATATTTTTTAGCTTTGGCGGATGACGAGAATGATAGTTCTGGAGAATTAATCTCTAACCTAAAATTACAGAAGTTATTATATTATGCTCAAGGGCTTCATTTAGCACTGTTCGATCGCCCTCTCTTTCCAGAAAAAATTGAGTCTTGGACTTACGGCCCAGTGATTCCAGAAATTTATCGTTACTATAAAGAATATGGTTCTGGAAGTCTGCCTTTTCCTAAAGATTTTGATTATTCTAAATTTAATGATAAAATCAAAGACGTGTTAGAAGAAGTTTATCGAGTTTACGGACAATTTTCAGCTTGGAAGTTACGGAATCTTGCTCATAATGAACCACCGTCAAAAAATACGCCGACGGGATCGGTCATTTCCCTTGATTCATTGAAAGAGCATTTTAAAACTCAATTGGTATCGTGACAAAAAACGCTTGACTTTCAAGAATATTCTCTTAACATTTTCGAGCGATCGCGCTCTTCTAGAATTAACCCGAGTTCCCAGTACAATTATGAATAAAAAAAGTCTCTCAATGATGTGGATCGTTTGGATTCTTTTCGTCGCGATCTCCTTCATTGTCGCTTTAGTTGTTTTTTCGCATTTTGTTCCTCCTCTCGCCTAAAATGAAATCATTCTCGTACCACGTAACCGACTCCTCGCACGGTTTGAATGAGACGAGTTTCATTGTCGGCTTCTAGTTTTAAGCGCAAATAGCGGACATAAACCTCGATAATATTAGAATCTCCCATAAAGTCGTATCCCCAAACTCTTTCGAGAATTTGGTCTCTAGTGAGAACCTGACGAGGGTGAGCGAGTAAATAGTCCAAGAGATCGAATTCTTTTGCCGTCAGTTCGATGCGTCGAGTACCGCGAAACACCTCACGACTGCTGCGGTTGAGCTTTAAATCGGAAAATTGCAAAACATTGGTCTCTTGCTCTTGGGTGCGACGCAAAGCCGCCCGCACTCTAGCGAGAAGTTCTTCGATGCTAAACGGCTTAACCATATAATCATCGGCTCCCGCATCCAATCCCTTGACGCGATCGCTTACCTCATCTTTTGCGGTGAGTAAAATCACGGGAACTTTATCCCCCGTACTGCGCAAGCGCTGACAAATTTCCACCCCAGAAACGCCGGGGAGCATCCAATCGAGGATAATAAGATCGGGTTGGGATTCTCGCGCCGTGGATAACCCCGACAATCCATCATTAGCGACCATCACTTCATAGCCCTCATATTTGAGTTCTAACTCAATAAATTGGGCAAGTTTTGCCTCATCTTCAACAACTAAAATTCGCATATTGGTTATTTGTTATTGGTTATTTGTTGTTGGTTATTTGTTGTTTGCTCATTGTTCATTGTTCATTGTTCATTGCTCATTGCTCATTGCTCACTGTTCACTGTTCACTGTTCACTGATAACTGTAACCGGGTTTTATCCCAACCGCGACGGTGAAGGAGAACCCATGACTGGATGAGATCGGGACCTTGTAATTCTCCCGTTAAACCCGCACGCAGGGACTTCATCACGAATCCTTTTTTGACTTTCTTCTCCTTGGTGACTTGTTTAATAATCGCCTTAGCATCATCTGCGGTCATTTCCGGATAGTCGGCGATCGCGTCCAGAATTGCCCCTAAAATCTCCTTGACTCCTTCTTGTTCGATTTGTGCCTTTCCTTTTTCATCAAAGGCGATCGCCTCGCCAAATAAAAGGCGACTTTCTTCGCCAGAATCCGACAAGCGTGTTAAACTGTGGGCAACCATTGCTGTTAATTCGATTAACCAATCGCGATCGCTTTCGGGATCGAATTCGTACCCTGCTTGTTGCCAGTAAGGGATGAGTAGATGCACTAATTTTTCGGGGGGCATATTGTGGAGATATTGGCTGTTAATCCAATCTAATTTATCCCAATCAAATTTAGCCCCTGCCTTATTGACCCGCTCTAAAGTGAAGAGTTTGGCAGCTTCCTCTAAGGTAAAAATTTCTTGAGTGGAATCGGGAGCCGTCCATCCCAATAACATCATATAATTGGACATGGCTTCGGGGACGAATCCCTTGGCTTTAAAATCGTCTACGGAAGTGACTCCATCTCGCTTGGAGAGTGTGCGCCCTTCTTTGTTCAAAATAAGGGGAGAATGGGCAAATTCGGGAATTTCTCCCCCAAGAGCCTCATAAAGTAAAATTTGCTTGGCAGTATTGGCGATGTGGTCTTCTCCTCGGATGACATGGGTAATTTTCATGTCCATATCGTCTACGACCACAGCTAGATTATACAGGGGTTGTCCGAAGGGTTCGTCTCCTTCTGGAGTCCTAGCAACAACCATATCTCCCCCCAGATCGCTCCCTTTCCATGACATTTTTCCCCGCACCTTATCATCCCAAATAATTTGGCGATCGCTATCGATGAGAAAGCGAATCACGGGTTTGCGTCCTTCTGCTTCGTATTTTTCCCGTTGTTCTGGGGTAAGGTTGCGATGGCGGTTATCGTAGCGGGGTGCCTCATTTCTGGCTTTTTGCGCCTCCCGCATGGCATCTAATTCTTCTGGGGTACAGTAACAGCGATAAGCTAACCCCTTATCTAATAAAGTTTGTACAGCTTCGCGGTAGAGATCGAGGCGTTGGGATTGGAAAAACGGCCCTTCATCCCAGTTCAGTCCCAACCATTCTAAGCCATTGAGGATATTTTGCGTGTATTCGTCCCGCGATCGCTCCGTGTCGGTATCTTCCACGCGAATGATAAATTTGCCCCCGTGATGGCGAGCAAATAACCAGTTAAATACTGCAGTTCTTGCGGTACCGATGTGTAAGTTTCCCGTGGGACTCGGGGCGATCCGAACTCTGACTGTCACGCTGTTACCCTCAAATTTTAATTGCGTATCCCTAATTATACTTTCCTCGGTTCGAGAACGCGATCGCGACTCATCCTTTTCCTGTCTGATGGGAGAGCGGGAAATATATATCCCGATGCTTACAAAATGCAGTTTTAATCCACGATTATAGGTAGCTTGTGGCAGTTCGAGAATGGCTGAAATACTGATTCTTTCGTAGACTGCCACAAAGCCCAGTCAGGACGAGGGTTTGCAGTGTTTGACCCCAGGACTTATTGCAAACTGGCCGCAATAATTTAGGGTGTTTCTTGACTGCCACAAAATCGGGTGCTAGAATAGGCTTGTGATAAGGCTTCTGGAAAGGGTGCCTTTTACAACTAATCCCCTTTTAGGGGACTGAAACTTCAATGTAAGTTTTGAGACTCTCGCCATCCACAATACTGCTTTTACAACTAATCCCCTTTTAGGGGACTGAAACTCTTCCCCGTTGATTTTCACGATACAACGTTTTTTAGCCTTGACTTTTACAACTAATCCCCTTTTAGGGGACTGAAACTACTGAGGAACTCCTTCCTTTAAATTTTCATACGTCTCTTTTACAACTAATCCCCTTTTAGGGGACTGAAACATGGAAATGGTTCCACCGGCTTGCAAATCAATCTGCTTTTACAACTAATTCCCTCTGTTAGAGCCAATTGCCGTTAAAACTTAAGTCCGGTGACGAATTCGTATTCGGACTTAAGTCCTGAAACTGATTGGGTCGAAGAGATGGCAGAGAAAGTCTTGAAAACCAGAGCGATCGCTCCAATACAATTCGAGTGTTTTCCTTCACGATTGAGGAGAAACCCAACCATTCGGCTAGAGCCAATTGCACTTAGGATTTAAGTCCGATGGCGAATTCGTATTCGGACTTAAATCCTAAAACTGATTGAGTCGAAGAGATGGCAGAGAAAGTCTTGAAAACCATAGCGATCGCTCCAATACGATTCGAGGGTTTTCCTTCGGGATGGAGGAGAAACCCAACCATTCAGTTAGAGCCAATTGCCGTTAGAACTTAAGTCCGGTGACGAATTCGCAATCGGACTTAAATCCTGAAATCTGTAGTTGGTAGAGTCCGTCGAAATTTTCAACGCTCCCATTGTTGAAATTGCAGGAGTGGGAAAACTTATGGCGATCGCTGCACTATTTTAGTCATGTCACGCCACTACAACGGTTATTCAGATAGCCTCAAAATTACGCGATCGCTCTTCTCTTCAACCCGAGCGATCGCACGCCATCATCCCAATTCGTAATTGGAAAACCTTTGCTAGACTTGGATTTGGGGAGTTTTCTACAGATTTTTATTGAGAATCGGCCGCAATAATTTGACCTTATGCTTGATTTTGGGGAAATATCAACTGATAAAATTATAATCCTGATAAACTAAACCGATCGTAGGGGTGGTAGAATCGCTGTAATTCCCATTATCTCCTTGACCCCCCCGGAGAGCTTGTCCTGATTGGGTTTCGGGAGTTTGACCTAGGCGCTTATTGCCAACTGGCCGCAATAATTTGAGGTCTGACTTGACCCCCCCGGAAATGGGGTGCTAGAATAGTCTCGTGATAAGGCTTCTGGAAAGGGTGCCTTTTACAACTAATCCCCTTTTAGGGGACTGAAACATCAGATTTGATATAACGGCGAGTCTGTGAACCAAGTTATCCTGAGTCTTGCAGAAAAGGGCTGTTAATTGTAAGAGTGAAATACAGGTCTCGAGCAATGAGCAAGCCCTACTTATTAGCGATCGCGTTATTCTCTCTGTCTGCCAACTTACCCGAACTTCCCGAAAACTGGCAGGATAATTTTTGGGATTTCTTCCCCTCGGGCGATCGCGACTCAAATACTCGACAGGATGCCGAAATTACAGCCGTTGCCGAAATTGTACCGGAGATTGCCACCTTTCCCGAATTTACCCCCGATCGCGATCGCCAACCCACCGCAAAATTAACGTCCAATTCCCTCCCGATCCCCCAATCTGGCGCACAGATGTACCGACAGCGTTTAGCTGCCTTAAAAGCCGGAAAACTCTACACTCGCTTGCTTCCGGGCAGTTTTGCCGAACATTGGAGTCAAGCGATCGCGCAACCCACTCACCAACAATGGCGATCGCTTTTACGAGGAGAAGCCAAAGCGATCGCAAAAGGTCAAGGCTCAAACACCTTGCATATTCTCCTTGGAGATTCTCTGACCGCATGGTTTCCCTCCTATATGTTACCCAAAGAGGAGTTTTGGCTCAATCAAGGGATTTCCGGAGAAAATAGCGGACAAATTCGCGATCGCCTGCATTTTTTCGCCCAAACGCGACCCAGTAAAATTTACGTCATGGCAGGAATTAACGATCTGCGCCAAGGCAAGAGCGATGCAACAATTCTTAATAATCTGCAAGCGATCGTGCGGCGTTTAAAACAGGAGCGTCCCCAAGGAGAAATCATCCTACAATCCATCTTACCCACCCGCACGAACTCCCTTTCTAACGCTCGCATTCGCCGATTAAACCAAAGTTTAGCAGAAATCGTCCGTCGCGAGGGAGGAACGTTTTTAGACCTCCATCCTTTCTTTACCGACGATCGCGGAGACCTGCGATCGGATCTGACAACAGATGGCATTCATTTGAGCGAAAAAGGTTATCGAGTCTGGCGATCGGTACTCAACGATAGAAGAGACTCGAATCCGTCTGATACCGTTATTTAAAAAGATTCAATCATCGCTTGACGGGGTTTGCAGACTTCAACTTGACGGAGTTTTTCGTATAGTTCCTTCTCTTGAGGACTGATATCCGTAGGCACGATCACTTGAATTTCCACCAACTGATCGCCGCGAGAACTATTCCCCCGAGGATAGCCCTTATTGGCAAGGCGCAAGCGTTTCCCCGATCGCACTCCCGCCGGAACGTTCATCTTCACCAAACCGTCAAGCGTCGGCACTTCCACCATTCCCCCCAACACCGCCTCGCTGGGGGTTAAAGGCACCTGACAGAAAATATCTGCTCCCTGTATCTCAAAAACCGGATGGGGTTCGACGGTAATTTTCAGATACAGATCTCCTCCAGACAAACCCTGACCCCGCAGGCGAATTTTTTGACCGTTGACGATCGCCGGAGGCATATCCACCTCTAGCGATCGCCCATCTTCCAAGCGAATGCGTTCCTTCCCGCCGAGATAAGCCTTCTCTAAAGGTAAAGTCAGCCGCGCTTCAATATTGCGGGGGCGTTCCTTCGTTTGCGTCTCAGTCGTCTCCCGTACCGTATAAGCCATTTTCTTCACCCCCGGACGAAACGCATCTTTCCGACGGGGATCCACCCGAGCACTGGCGGGGGGTCGTTCGCTGATATCCGGCGATCGGTTAATTAAATCCTCAACAAAGCGATCGAAATCTTTGTAACTCTTCGGATCGAACGCTTCAGCCACCGGACGATCGCGTTTTGGCGCGGCTTTTTTGGCGGGTTTGCGTTTTTTCCCGTTGGATTGCCAATAGCGGCTGAAATTGTCGTATTGCGATCGCCGATAAGGATCCGACAGCACCTCATAAGCTTCGTTAATATCCTTAAATTGATCCTCCGCCACCTTATCGCCCGGATTCATATCCGGATGATAGCGCCGCGCCAAACGTCGAAACGATTGTTTGATCTCGGTACCGGATGCCTCGGGGTCTACATCTAAAATTCTGTAGTAATCGCGGAAGTTTTGCATTCTTTGTTGTTTGTTATTTGTTGTTTGTTATTTGTTGTTTGTTATTTGTTGTTTGGTGCTAGCCCCTTGAGAGGGGTTGGGAGACTATTTGGGTTGAGAGTGGGTTGCGTGTTAGTCAGTAACCAATAACCAATAACCAATAACCCATAACGAATAACAAAGTTTAGAACCAATCGTCGTCATCGTCATCCCAATCATCGTTATAGGAGGGGCGGGAATTGCGCCGATCGCGAGGGGGAGAAGAATAGGGATCGCGATCGCTGCGAGGCCGATCGCGGGGAGGCGGAGAATAGGGATCCACATTATCGCGCTTGTTGCCGTAGCGATCGAAGGTATCTTCATAGGGATCGCGATTGTTATTGTAGGGCGATCGGCGATCGTAACGTTCTTCCCGCTTGTCTCTGCCGATAAAGGTCTTTTTGATAGAATCGAAGAGATCGTCTTCCTCCTCTTCTTCGTACTGCAAGCGCACCTCTCGGTTCAGTTCGTAAAGGGCATCTTGCAGATCCGCCGCCGCGCGATCGATCCCCCGTTCGTCGTCTCGTTCTAAACTTTCATCTAACTCTCGCATCAAAGATTCAATTTGACGGCGATAATAGGCGGCGAACTGGCTGCCAAAATCGAGAGTCACTTCTCGCAATCGTCGTTTTCCCTGATCTACCAAGGATTTAGCGCGATTGCGTTTCTCGACTTTTTCCCGTCGTTCTCGATCCTCTCGGGCAAAGCGTTCGGCTTCTTGCAACATGGTATTAACTTCGTATTCGCTCAAGGTCGAGGCTTCTTGAATCACAATACTTTGCTCTCGGCCCGTAGTTCGATCTACAGCCGTAACCTGTAAAATTCCGTTAGCATCGATATCAAAAGCCACTTGAATTTGGGGAATGCCCCTCGGGGCAGGGGGAATGCCGGTTAATTTGAAGCGTCCTAAAGATTTATTATCCTTCGCCATTTCCCGTTCCCCTTGCACGATATGCACTTCCACCACCGTCTGATTATTTTCCCCCGTGGAGAAGATATCGGAACGGCGCACGGGAATGGTGGTATTGCGAGGGATGAGTTTTTTCGTCACGCCGCTAATGGTTTCCAATCCTAACGAAAGGGGAGTAACGTCTAATAAGAGAACATCCTTCACCGATCCCGATAAAATTCCCGCTTGAATAGCCGCCCCCACCGCCACCACTTCATCCGGGTTAACATTTTGATTGGGTTCGCGATCGATCAGACTGTAGACCAGATCCCGGATCATGGGCATTCGCGTCGATCCCCCCACGAGAACCACTTCATCGATTTCCATCGATCGCAGTCCGGAATCTTTGAGGGCGCGTTTGACGGGACGGCGCAGGCGACTCAATAAATCCCCGCACAACCCTTCAAAAGTCCCCCGGGTCAGGCGGGTTTCGATATGTTGCGGACCCTCCTCGGTAGCGGTGATGAAAGGGAGATTGATTTCTGTCACGGCGACTCCCGAGAGTTCGATTTTGGCTTTCTCCGCCGCTTCCATCAGGCGTTGCATCGCTTGGCGATCGCTCTTCCTCAGATCGATTTCCGTTCGTTCTAAAAACTCTTCCGCCAGCCAATCGACGATTTTGCGATCGAAGTCATTTCCCCCTAACTGAGTATCGCCGCTCGTGGCGCGAACTTCAAATACGCCGTCTCCCACATCCAAGATCGAAACATCGAAGGTTCCGCCCCCCAAGTCAAATACCATAATCGTTTGACTGCCTTGGCGATCCAACCCATAAGCCAAAGAAGCCGCCGTCGGTTCGTTAATAATCCGCAGCACGTCCAACCCGGCAATGCGTCCAGCATCTCGGGTGGCTTGTCGTTGGGAGTCGTTAAAATAAGCGGGAACGGTAATAACGGCACCAGTGACGGATTCCCCTAAATAGCGTTCCGCATCTTCTGCCAGTCGTCGGAGAATTTTAGCGGAGAGTTCTTCCGGGGCAAAATCCTTTTGCAACCGGGGACAGGGAATCTTAACATTGCCATTCTCATCCCGACGCACGGTATAGGCAACCCGTTTGGATTCCGGGTTTAATTCCGCATATTGACGACCGATAAAGCGCTTGATAGCGTAGAAGGTATTTTTGGGGTTGAGAACGGTTTGTCGCCGCGCCAATTGTCCGACGAGTAACTCTCCTTCCTTGTTGACCCCTACGACGGAAGGGGTGGTTCGCATTCCTTCAGCATTGGCAATTACCATCGGCTTGCTGCCTTCCATAATGGCAACTACCGAGTTTGTCGTTCCCAAGTCGATGCCAACTACTCTACCCATGTACGCTATCGATTCCTTGAATAATTGTTAAGTGGCTGAGTTCTATTGTAATGGGTAATCGGTAATGGGTAAGGGGGGATGGGGAATAGCTGGGTTGTGAAGAGTTGCGATCGCCTGTCCCCACGCGATCGCGTCTCTGCAAACAGTCAGAGAACATCTGCGTTGGACGGTTCGCGATCTCGAATTTTTACCAGAAAATGAAGGAAAGCGCTATAAAATTATTGAGAGGTCATGTCAAGTCCAAAGATGGTCAGGGTCGCAGTCCGCGTTCGACAGCGACTTTAAGTGCTTTTGCTTTTTGAAGTGCTCCTTGTCGGTAACATCGCACCAATTCTTCCAATTGTTGTTGTTCTGAATGACTCAACTCTCCTTCTCGATTTTTAGCCAAGAGATTGCTCAATTGTTCTTGCTGCTGGGAATCCATTTGCAAATCGCACAACGCTAAAACCCGTTCGTTGGATAAAGATTCGATGGGAAAATTGGCGATCGCATCTTCAACCCATTGCAATAAAACATCTTCAAGGTTTCGTTGGGTTAATGAGGCAATTTCTTTCGCCTGTTGCGCGATCGCATCGGGGAGGGCGAGGGTCACTTGTTCGGTCATGAGAGAGGGGGTGAGTTCATCTCTATCTATTATAAAACGCATTCCCGAGCGCGATAAAAAACCTCGAATCCAAAATTCGAGGCATTGAGGGTGAAGTCCCGACGATTGAATTAAGGATTCAAGCGCAGCTTCGGAGCACGACTTGGAAGGTTTATAAAAATTCAGTCAGCATAAGCACCAATCCTAAACCTGATTCACTTTGGCATAGAAAAGAAATATTACAAACTATTACAAGTCTCCCTTCTTTTCAAACAAAAAGTGAGAGTAGGATGAGAGATAATTTCCAAGCCTTCATCCTCGAACCAATCCTCACCCCCAGTGCCTTCATCGATATCGGAGGAGACTCCAGACCCAACACGATCGAATGCCATTTATCCCCCCGCCCAAAATCTGCTCCAGCAAGCCAAATACACCCGGCAAGCCAAAGCTTGCGCTAAAGTTCTCAACGTTGCCCTCGCATTGGGTTGCAAAAGTTTTAACCTTTGGGGATTCAGCGATCGCCACTCCACTCCCTGCACCTTTGACGCGGACTTTCAACCCAAACCGGCCTATTTTGCTCTTGAAAATACCCTTCAACGTTCTGCCAGCACTGTCCTTCAGCCTTAAAAAGCAATGCCCGTTGAATCCCAGAATCCCTCTCTCTACCCCGGAAACTCCCTTCTGACCTCACTAAATTGCTGTTAATTGATAAGTTGGTAGCGATTCCCCATCAGAACTGTTTATAATCGGGCTACATCGAACCGTAATTTCACATCGGAGATTTAGCCCTCATGCCCGGTTTGCTTGGATTGACTTGCTCGGATTCCCTCAGAGACCATGCCCGAGGCGCGATCGAGAAGATGGCAAAAATGATGCTTCATCGCGATTTTTATCGACAAGATGAAGTATTTGAGAACGATCGCCTTTGTGCAACTCGCGTTCATGTCAATGTTTGGCAAAAGTCTCCCCAACCCTATCGTCGCGGACAATATCTCCTTTGGTTGGATGGAGAATTTTACAAACAAGAGGAATTGTGCAAACAGTACGATCT
>JBFRWJ010000418.1:0-5211 GCA_051439525.1 Spirulina sp.
CCTTTAGGATCGACGCAAAAAATACAACAGGAATGGGAAATAAAACCCGGGGTTCCTTATCCTGCATTTATTGAAGAAATCATCCAGTATTATATTCATAAAGGCGAACCGATTGAGGCTGCGACTGCCAGAGCAAATCGGGAGTTGAAAGATATCGATGGCGCTCAAAGTTGGTGGGAAGGATTCTTAAGGAAATGCGATCGCCTTGCGGATGAAGCTATAAAAGCGAAAGAACTCGGCATACAAACCCCTTATCTTCCACCTTCTTTTAGCGTGAAAGATCGCACCAGCAAACAACAAGTGATCGAAAAATTATTATTGCTTCAAGAGCAAAGTTCTTTGCCGAGGAAATCTGCTCGGGAAAAATCTCTGACCCCAACTCATTCCTCTCAACTTGCAGAACCTTCTAAAATTGAATCTGATGCGCCTGCATTATCAATCCTACAAAAAGCCTACGACACCAAAATTGGTCGCAAGTTTATTGCCAGACAAATTGCCGCACATCCGGAATGGGGTTACCAAATCGTTGACGATAAAATAATCGATCTTTATCCTTTTTAATAGACCATGAAAAAACTATTCCAAATTGATTTTACCACAGAAGGACGCTCCGAAATCAGTCCCAAAGAAAGAGAGAAAATCCGACAGGCAAAGAGAGAACGCGATCGCCAAGAAGGATACGAACAATTAAGCGAACTCTGTCGTTTGGGAGAAATTGATGCTGCAAAACAGCTTTTATCTCGCAATTCGCGCTGGGATTATGAAATAATTGATGGAGTTGTATTGGAAAAATTAGAAGACGAAGACATGCAATATTCAATTCATTTAGATGCCGATCGCATTCACCAACTCGATCTCTCTCCCGCTGTCGCGATCGTTGAAAAAATACTGGCAGATATGGAGGCATCTTTCCAAGAATCCTTAATTTCCTTTGAGATCGACTATCCGAGGGAAGAAACCGATCCCAGAGAACTCTCAGAAATTCCCGAGGTACGCTTGTGGTTTTTACGCTTGGATACCCGCTATCCTTGGCTTCCTTTTCTGTTAGATTGGAAAAGCGAACTCCCGCGTTATATTGCCATGCTCGTCCCCCATCAGTTCCATCGTACTGATGGAATTCAATATAATCCCGAAGCCTTAGAAATTGCCATCGCGCAAAAAACCTTTATTATTTATGATTGGTTAAGCGATCGGGGTATTGAACCTCGAGAAAAATTAAAATTCATGTGGATGACTGTCGGCTACGATCTTAATGATAGTTTCTTTGAGATGTTTGCTAGTCATTGATAATTTTTCATTGATCATTGAAAAAATGGATTCTCCGATCGAACGATTTAGGCTTTCTCAAACCGCAAAAGACCAACTGTCCAAACTCAAACGTTACACCAAAATCGACCAATGGAATATCCTGTGTCGTTGGGCTTTTTGCTTATCTCTTGCAGAACCCAGCAAACCTTCTCCCGTTCCCATTCCCGCTGATAGTAATGTTGAATTGACTTGGCGCGTTTTTGGGGGAGAATTGTCAGATATCCTGATTATTGCCCTCAAACAGCGCTGTTATCAAGATGGTTTAGAACCGAATAAAACGATTTTAGTCGAACAATTTCGCTTGCATTTACATCGTGGAATCGGTTATTTAGCAGGCAATCCCGCGTTGAAAACTATCGAAGATTTAATTGCACTTCCCTTATTGGCTCTCGATAATCCCAATGATAGAACCCTCGACTCGTAGCATCTCGATAGAATTACTTTTTCTCAATCATGCTTCGATGATTTTACGCGATCGCGAAATTTCTCTCTTATTCGATCCGTGGTTTCAAGGCACTTGTTTTAAAGAAGGATGGGGCTTAAAATATCATAATCCCGATGCTTTCAATCTAGCTAGTCAATGTACGCATCTGTGGATCTCTCATTTTCATGGCGATCACTTTCACGTCCCAACTTTAAAGAAACTGTTGGAGATTAATCCGAAAATTCAGGTTTTAGCCAATAATGATGCGAATTTTTCGATGGTAGATGCCATGAAGGGGTTAGGGTTTGAGAATGTGACTTCATTGCCAGCTAGAAAAGCGTTGAAACTTGGCGATCGCTGGCAGATTTCCAGATTTCCCGCAACGGGAATTGATAATATGCTACTCGTGGAAATTGACGGCGTTAAAGTTTTGAATTATAATGATTGTAATCTGCCCTTAAAAACAATATTAGGACTCAAAAAACATATTGGCGAAATCGATCTACTCCTGAATAATTTTAATCATGCGGGTAAATTAAGAGAATATCCCCCGAGGAATCCTCGAAACATCAAAGAAGGGCAACGTGAAACATTCTCTAAAGTGGTTGCTGCTTTTGTCCCTAAATACACCGTTCCTTTTGCTTCTCATCATTATTATCGAGATAGCTTGTCTTGGCAGCAAAATGAGTCTTTGTTGGAGTCGGATGAATTAGTCAAGGAAAGCGATCGCGTCATTCCTTTGCAAATTGGCGAGAAATTAATCTATTCTCCCTCTAACCAAAAAATTGAGATCGAAAAAGTCTCGAAAAATATCCAAGAGAATCCGATAACACCCTGTCAGCCTAAAGTTTTTGAGGAAGAAAAGTTATTACCCGTCGCGAAAAAATATATGCAGAAATTATTCCTATCCTTTTGGGGATTTCCGCGACTTTTGCAACCCCTTCGGATTTATTTGTTAGACAAGCAAACAATTTTGACGATCTCTCCCTCCCAAAAGCCGAGAATTCAACAAGGAGGAAAACAAACGGCGCATATTGCTGCCTATTCGGGTTATGTTCGAGATTGGTTAGATACGAATTATGGCACGGATGGCATGGAAATTGGTGCTCATTATGAAATTGTCAAGGAAGAGGGGATAAAAATATTAAATTGGTATATTTTGTTAGGACTTTTGTTTGATAATCGGTTAACATTTAACAAGATGTTTAAGATGCTTTTTACTTATCAGGGGATCTTATTCTTTTTGCATCGTCGAGAAGAAATTATTCGCGTTCTCTTTGGTCGGAAATTGGTTGCCTCGCGATCGCGCTTATAATCTCAATCTGTTCTGAACTGCGCTCGCATTTAGGGAAGAGGAGGAGTGATTTTATAAACGCGAATCACTGTAAGGACGGAGCAAGAATGGAAATAGAAGAGAAAATTCGAGAAAGTTTTCAGAAAAACTTTGGTCATATTCAAGACCCAAGAATGGAACGGACGAAAAAACATTTATTAATAGATATAATCGCAATAGCTTGACTAGCCGTGATTAGCGGTGCAGAAGGATGGGTGGGAATAGAAACCTATGGAAAAGGGAAAGAAGAATGGTTAAAAAAAATTCTTGATTTAGAAAATGGGATTCCTTCACATGATACTTTTAGTCGAGTATTTGCAGAGTTCGTCAGCATAATAATTCCCCGATCGCGCCTCGTCATACCAAGCACGCAACAATCCGAAAAAATCATCCACAACAGATCGATAGGGAAAAATCCGATCCACTTCATCCAATCCTAATACAAGCGGACAATCCAATTCCGCTAACAAATAATCCTCAAAATAGTCACTACAATTCCCCTTACTGCCAGAATTACTGTCCCAATTGAGTTGCTGCAATTGTTTTAAACGTCGCCCAACTTGCCGACAAAACCATTTCAACAGGCGATCTAAATCCATGAATATTTCGCGTTCTGTCCGTTGAAACGATAGAGAAACCACTTGACATCAATCCTTTCATCGCTTCAATTTTCGACACTCTTTACAGTGTTTGTCCTGTACTTAGGTTGATAGTAAGTCGCTTGTTGCGCTAAACCAATTGTGCTAAATTCCAATCGGGACGCAGATTTTTAGCTTTCCCCAAATAAACGTGAATCATCTCATTTTGGCGTTGGGGCGTATTGACATGAATGAGAACCCGAATACAGCGTTCTAAACTGCCTTCAACGGACATTTGCTGAACATCGAGGAGAGCCACTCCATCCCATTTGGGGCGTTTGCGGGCGATCGCGGCGGGAAAAATCGCATTGAGATCGCGCGTTGCCGTGAATGTTGCACTAACAATTTCTTCAGGATCTAATTGATTGTGTCTTTCAATCTCCTCCATTAACTCTGTCACTGCAACGCGAATGGCTTCGATACTATTTTCCTTAACAGTTGTTGCACCGCGAATTGCTCGTACTCTCCACTCCACTACCAAATCCTCCATTATTGGTTGTTTGTTATTGGTTATTTATTATTGGTTATTTGTTGTTGTTCATTGTTCATTGAATCAGGGTCGATACAACCAGAGGGGTTGTCCTTCCGTTGCCATTTCAAATTCTAACCAATCCAAGGCCATTGCCCAACGCGATCGCTTAGCGGTTGCGCGTCCGGATAAAACGCGCATCAATAAAGGTTTTTTCTCCTCAATATTATGACACTTGGTTTTTTCGGGATCTAAATTGACTAATTCGCAGGTCCACCGACGGGCATCTTCTTCAGTTCCCAACCGATCCACCATGCCTAATTCTAGAGCGTGCTGTCCCGTAAAAATACGCCCGTCGGCAAAATTCTTCACAGTTTCAACCTCTAAATTGCGTCCTTCGGCGACAGTGGCGACAAATTGCCCGTAACTGGTATCGATCAAATCTTGCAAAATACTCTTTTCTTCTGGAGTCGCTTCGCGATCGAAAGCAAGAATATCCTTATAGGGTCCCGATTTAAACGTCTTAAAGGAAATCCCGATTTTATCTAATAAACGTTCGAGATTATTTCCCCGCAGAATCACCCCAATACTCCCCGTAATCGTCCCCGGATTGGCAACGATACTATCGGCACCCACTCCCACGTAAACGCCCCCCGAGGCAGAAATATTGCCATAACTGGCGACCACTTTGACCCCTTTTTCTCGGATGCGTTTTAAGCCGTCGTAAATTTCTTGAGAGTCTCCCACCGTCCCTCCTGGGGAATCAATGCGTAACAAGATGGCGGGATATTTTTCCTCTTCAACGGTTTGCAACGCTTTGAGAACTCGTTTGCGCGTTTCCGTGGCGATCGCGCCAGTAATTTCAATGCGGGCGATTTGTTTGCGCTTGTTGGGTTTAAAGGGCCAGATCATAGGCTAATCAGTCACTCTCCTAGATTTCGCGATTTTTATTTCCCGAAGGGGGCGGGTCACTGGAATTTAGCTCCAGTACCGATTCCTCCAGTATAAACCATTGTTAAATGCGGGTAAAGGTTCGTTG
>JBFRWJ010000419.1:0-7470 GCA_051439525.1 Spirulina sp.
GGTATTCAAAAAAGTATGACAGAAAATTCCACCTTGGTAATCGTTTCCGTATTGAGAGTCTCGTAATAACTCGTCGATCGTCCACTCGATATGTTTGACCACAATTGAAGCGGGGGCTGGCAAGGGATCGCCAACGGGCGTACTCACGGCCCATTGTCCCACAAAGGTAGACTCGGCAGGGAAAACGATGACGCGATCGTTATCGGGTTGGGCAACCGGTCGCTGTACGTTAATATCTTTGAACGTGCGGGCAAAAAAAGCATTAAAAGACTCATAGTCCTCGGGTGGTTTTTCAAAGTCCTGCCAAGCATACTCGGGGGCGTATTTAAAACTTTCCAAATATTCCCGCGAAGCGGGCGTATCTAAGAAATTCCCCCACTCGATGGCAAAATCCCGCAACCAGAGAGAAATCGGCGAAAGGATTGCTCCTTCGAGTGGCGCGATCGGGCTTTGTAATGCTTCCAACTGCGGCTGATTGAAATAATAATAAAACTGACTGAGTCGCAAATACACCGTGCGTTCGTGCAGAGTCTCGCCATCCCAATCCCAAACCCGGATTTCTGGAATCCAAGTGACCAGAGCGTCTACATAAAAATAGAATTGATCTAGCGTTTTAATTCGATCCAACTCGGGAATCTTCTGGTCGCTCACCGTTTTAATCGCCTCTTCAAAGAACGTACCGTAGTAGTTCTCTTCAATAATCTGCTTGAGTTTTTTGGTGGCGGGCTGTTGGGGTTCATAAACAACACCTTCCGGGGGTAAGTTTCCTAAGAAGGACGGAGCTTGAGGCGGGAGCGAGGTTGCTTCTGGGGATGCAAGACCTAGGGTTTTCGGCTCGACAATACGGCTAGAACGTTTCAAAGCGCGCAGTAGATCTAGAGAGGATGCAACATGACTGCGGGCAGAGATAGAACCTTTGCGGAATTTAGCGCTCATAACTTTAATCTCCAATACACAATGGATGATTGCTAAAACAAATCGTTATTTGGGTTACATATTGAGTTAAACTTGCTGCTTAGTGAGTTACCGACTGGGATTGACTAACTTGTTTCTGACTTGTTTCTGACTTTTAACCCATCAAGAATTGAGGTGCGTCGCAATCGCGCTGCCCGCAGCTCTCTCGAACTCTGTATATGGGAAGAACCATCGCGATCGCAAATCCTGTATCCTAGCTAACATCCTTACCCAACCAGCCAATTCCGTGTTAGAAGCATTTGTATTCGCCACGATCTTGTGTGGATTTTTCGGGATCTTCCTGAAAAAGAACCTGCTGATGAAAATCGTCTCCATGGATGTCATGAGTACGGGAGCGATCGCTTACTACGTCCTCATCGCCTCCCGAGAGGGTTTCTTTACGCCCATTCTCTCAGAGAGCGGCATCACCGATGGGGCTTATGCCGATCCGGTTCCCCAAGGGGCGATTTTGACCGCGATCGTCATCGGTCTCTCCATTCAAGCATTAATGCTCGTGGGAGTCATGAAACTCTCGCGAGATCATCCCACCTTAGACACCCGTGAAATCGAGAAAGACAATACATGAATACAATCACAATATCTTGGGTTGCCCTGCCCTTTTTTGTCGGTTTTCTCATTTATCTCCTGCCCCGACTCGATCGCGCCCTCGCCCTCCTAGCCGCTCTAGCCTCTGTCGGTTACAGCTTTTGGCTCTTTTCTCAAGATCCCTTTACTCTCACTCTCCTCGATAACTTCGGTGTCACTTTAGAAGCCGATCGCGCGAGCGGCTTTTTTATCTTAACCAATGCCCTCGTCACGGCGGCAGTGGTCATTTACTGTTGGGATACGGCAAAAACCGCCTTTTTTTATACCCAAGTTATCATTTTGCACGGTAGCGTCAACGCCGCATTTATCTGCTCGGATTTTGTCAGCTTGTACGTTGCCCTAGAAGTAACCAGTATTGCCGCCTTCCTCGCCATTGCCTATCCCCGCAGCGATCGCGCTATGTGGGTCGCCTTGCGCTACCTCTTCATCAGCAATGTCGCCATGCTCTTTTATCTCATCGGCGCGGTGCTGGTTTACCAAGCGAATCACTCCTTTGCCTTTGCCGGATTGCCCGCAGCTCCCCCGGAAGCCCTCGCCCTGATTTTTCTGGGACTTTTAGGGAAAGGAGGCGTCTTTGTGTCCGGTTGTTGGCTGCCCCTCACCCATTCCGAATCAGAAACCCCCGTTTCAGCCATGCTTTCGGGGGTTGCGGTGAAAAGTGGCATTTTTCCCCTCCTGCGTTGCGCAGTCATTTTGGAAGAGGTCAATCCTATCATCCGCTTCTTCGGCGTGGCTAGCGCCCTACTGGGGGTCTTCTATGGCGTTTTTGGCAAAGATACCAAACGCATGCTGGCGTTTTCCACCATTTCTCAACTGGGCTTTATCTTGGCTGCACCGGAAGTTGGCGGCTTTTACGCCCTCACTCACGGTTTGGTGAAAGGGGCGCTTTTTTTGATTGTGGGCAATTTACCCAGCCGCAATCTTGAAGACTTGCAACGACAGCCGATCGCTACTCCCTTGTGGCTGGCACTGGCGATCGCGAGTTTCTCCATCTCCGGTTTTCCCTTGCTCTCGGGTTTTGGGGCTAAGGTGCTGACCATGAAAAATCTTCTGCCTTGGCAAACGATCGGCATGAATGTCGCGGCGTTGGGAACGTCAATCATGTATGCTAAATTGATCTTTTTACCCCATCAAAACCAAGGAGAAGGGAAGCAAGGGAGACGAGGTTTTTGGATTGCCATCATCATTCTTTTAATCGGATTGATTGTTGCGAACCTTGCCTATTATAATGCTTATAATGTAGAGAATATCGTCAAGCCCCTTGTCACGATCGCTCTGGGCTGGCTGGCTCATTTCCTTCTCTTTAGAAGGTTAAACTGGCAATTACCCCGTGCGATCGAGCAATTCAATCATTTAATCGGAGTGATGAGCCTAACTTTGATTGTCCTCTTTTGGATGGGATTTGCATGGTTGGACATTACATGAATACAATTACGATCGCTTGGATTGCCCTGCCCTTTTTTGTCGGTTTTCTCATTTATCTCCTACCCCGACTGGATCGCTATTTGTCGCTTTTAACGACATTAACATCCATTGGGTATGGATTTTGGCTCTTTTCCCAAGCTCCCTTCACTCTCACTCTCCTCGATAACTTTGGCGTAACATTAGAAGCCGATAGTGCAAGCGGCTTTTTTATCCTCACCAATGCTCTCGTGACGACGGCGGTGGTAATTTATTGTTGGGATACTGATAAAACCGCCTTTTTTTATACCCAGATTATTATTCTCTACGGTACCGTCAATGCCACCTTTATCTGTTCGGATTTTGTCAGCTTGTACGTTGCCCTCGAAGTGCTGAGTATTGCGGCCTTCCTCGCGATCGTTTATCCTCGCAGCGATCGCACCATCTGGGTAGGCTTGCGCTATCTCTTCATCAGCAACGTCGCCATGCTTTTTTTCCTCATCGGTGCGGTGCTGGTTTATCAAGCCAATCACTCTTTTGCCTTTGCCGGCTTGCGAGCCGCTCCTCCCGAAGCCCTCGCTCTCATTTTTTTGGGACTTTTAGTGAAAGGTGGCGTATTTGTTTCTGGGTTGTGGTTGCCCATTACCCACGCCGAATCCGATACTCCCGTTTCTGCCATGCTTTCGGGGGTTGCCGTTAAAAGCGGCATTTTTCCCTTGCTGCGCTGCGCGATCGTCGTTCCCGAAATCGATCCCGTCGTCCGCATTTTCGGGGTCTGTACGGCGCTTCTGGGGGTATTTTATGCCGTTTTTGAAAAGGATGCCAAGCGGATGCTGGCCTTTCACACGGTTTCTCAATTGGGATTTATCCTCGCCGCGCCGGAAGTCGGGGGATTTTATGCTCTCACCCACGGACTCGTCAAAGCCGCCCTCTTTTTAAGTGTGGGTACGCTCCCCACCCGCAACCTCAAAGAACTGCAAAAACAACCCATTGCCACGCCTTTGTGGATTGCCCTCGCGATCGCCAGCTTTTCCATTTCGGGTTTTCCCCTCCTCGCCGGTTTTGGGGCGAAGATTTTAACGATGAAAAATCTCCTCCCCTGGCAACCGATCGGCATGAATATCGCTGCTTTGGGAACTGCCATTTCCTTTGCGAAATTTATCTTTATTCCCCATCAACGGGGCATCGAAACCCAAAAAAGCCGGCCGGGTTTCTGGATAGCCGTAACAATTCTCCTTTTGGGCTTGATTGGGGCCAATGTTGCCTACTATGATGCTTATGATATCGAGAATACGATCAAACCCTTGGCGACAATTGCTTTGGGTTGGCTGGCCTATTTGACGATCTTTAAACGATTAAACATCAAATGGCCGCGGGTCGCGGAGCAGTTCGATCATTTAATGGGGGCGATGAGCCTCATTTTGATTTTATTATTTTGGATGGGATTTGCGTGGTTGGACATTTAATTTTTCGCCTGACAATCTGGTTTCTCCTGACGGCCAATTTAAGCTGGCCGAATGTCCTCATTGGCCTGGCTGTGGCCCTGCTCTTGCCTCGCGGTTACACCAACCCGGAAGCGCTAAGAGATTGGTTCTCGGTTTCGGGAAAAATCCTTTTGGCTCTTCCCCTGGCTTATCTCGAAGCCTTCGAGCTGATTCTGCGACCCCATAATGAAGAAGATATTGTGTTAGAACGAGTGGCAAAAGCGCGATCGCACCGTCTTGTTTTTTTGGATATCTTACTCATTACGTTTACCCCGAAAACCATTGTCGTCAAATATCGCGAAGAGGGATGGTATGAAGTTCATCGCGTCGTGCGGAGGAAAAAAACATGACTGGGTTATTAATTGCCATGATTCTGGCCTTGCTCATCCCCCTTTACGATGCTTGGCAAAATGAGAATATTTGGCAGAAAATGCTCGCCTTTGCTAGTATCTCCACAAAGACGGCAATTTTAATTTTGTTTATCTCGGTTTTGCGAGATGATTGGGCGATTGGCATCGTGGGGGCAATCGTTCTCACCGTCGGAAATGCAGCGTTAATGCTGCTGGCTAATATTATTAAACGAATGAGCGAAACATGATTGACTGGATTAGCTATACGTGCATTATTGTGGGCATTATCTTCTGGTTTTGGGGAACTCTTCCCCTCATCGGTCGGCGATCGGTTTTATTTAAACTCCACAGTCTTTCCGTGTCGGATACTTTGGGATCCATGAGCATTCTTTTCGGACTGCTGTTGAAGATTCCTCGGGAATGGCCCTTACTGGTGCTGGCGATCATTTGTCTGGCACTCTGGAATACAATGCTGGGATACGTGTTGGCCTATTGCTCTAGTAGCGGGGGGAAAAATGAGTGAGAGCGATCTTTATATTTACGCGATCGCTGCCCTTTTGCCCCTCACGGCGGTCATGTTGGTCTTGCAGGTCAATCCTTATAGCGCTTTGGTCATTCGGGGCATCCTCGGAGCAATAGCAGCGTTGCTGTATGCGGTTTTGGGGGCACCCGACGTGGCCTTGACGGAAGCCCTCGTGGGGACGATGCTGGCCATTACCCTCTATGCCGTGGCGGTGCGATCGTCGATGGTCATGCGCTTGGGAGTGCTGGCTGGGGAGGAGGAAGACGAGACTCGCGGACAACTGATGGGGCAGTTACGCAGTATTGTTAATAAGCGTCAGATGCGTCTCGAATTGGTGTCCTATGGGGAAGGGGAAGAAATGCAAGCCGCTTTGCGGGAAAAGGACATTCACGGCACTTGCATCCGAGAAGGAGAAGGAGACGAGAAACCGGCCTATCGCCTTGCCATTCGCCTGCAACGCCTCTATGACATGGTAGGAGACGAACTTTCCTCCCCCTCGGTCAATCTAACTTATGTTGAAAATTTAAACTCACAGGAGAAGGGGGCAAAACCATGAAATGGCTCTACATTGCGGCGGGAATCGCCTTCTACGTCAAAATGCTGGTCATGCCCAATGCTGCCCCAGACTTGGATTTCTCCATTGTCGAGGCAGTGGTGGCCGATAGCGGCGTACCCAGCGCGATCGCGGGGGTCATTTTGCGCAATCGCCTCTACGATACGATCTTTGAAGTCGTGGTCTTTACTGTCGCGATCGGGGGGGCAAAGTTTTTGCTGGCGGATGAAAAGCCCCAAACGCAAATCCATCAGTTTCGCGATCGCCCCTCCATCGTGCTGGCTCGTTTGGGGGCCACGATTGCAGCTTTAGTGAGTATTGAGTTGGCGATTCGCGGGCATTTAAGTCCGGGAGGCGGCTTTGCGGCGGGAGTGGCGGGGGGAACCGCGATCGGGTTAGTGGCGATTACTTCCTCTCCCGAGTGGATGCAGGGGATTTACAAGCAATGGCAGATCGCGACTTGGGAGAAGTTGTCGGTACTGGCTTTTATCTTCCTTGCCGTCCTCACTCTGGTTGGCATCGAATTCCCCCGGGGAGAGTTGGGAACCCTGTTTAGCGGCGGTGCCATTCCTCTGCTGAATATCCTCGTCGCCGTCAAAGTGGCTTTGGGGTCTTGGGCTGTGGTTTTAGTCTTCATTCACTATCGGGGTTTATTGTAGCGATGGGGAATATTTAAGTGCCGATTTCAGCGAGTAATTCGCTAGCCGTTTTCCACGCTAAGACTTTACCACTTTTATAGACTTTAGCGATGAATGGAGCGGTGTTTTTCGTGATAAATTTGAGCATGGATGGTAGAGCGGACTGAAAAGCGATCGCAGTTTCTTCACCAGAGAGTTTTTTGGAGGCAAGAGTAAACATTCTGATTCCTGCATAAGCCACTGCTTGGCGTTCTATGGTGTTTCTAGCAATTCGTGCATCTTTGGTCAGAATAATCCAGCCTCTTTTCCCAATTTCTGGTATCCATTCTATATCTAAAGCATTTTGTGGAAAATGGTCATCGTGAACTTCAACTGTAATACCTGTTGCTCTTAATCGTTCTAGAATGGGATGTTTGCCCAAACAGCGATCGATGAAAAAAACTGTTGTTTTATGCTCTTTAGTCATGCAGCAATAGGACGAGTCTCACAGCGAATCGCTTCTTCGATTTTTTCGATGTTACATTCATAATCATCAGCTAACAATTTTGGAGAATCTCCAGCATGAAATCGTTCGGCAATAATATCCGTTGGGATACCAGTACCAGAAATGGTCATTCTACCAAAAGCAATACGAGGATCGATAACGACAATACGGGGATTGTTGTCTTCGTAGTTGCGCGTGAAGGGGTAAAGTTGGATAGCTAAACCACTATCATCAGGTTCTATCCGTTCTAGATGAGCGTTTAATGTATTTGTGAGTTCTGCTTGTCCTTCTTGAGAAGCATTAATGAGAGAACCATAATTCTTAATAAACAGATTGACTCCATCAGTATAAAATTCTCGATGAGCAAGGGGATGCGAGATTTTAAATTCTTCGTCAATGTAATCTAATGCTTTTCTAACCTTCTCTAAGTTGATTTGGTGATATTGTCGGATGGCTCGTAGAATATGAATTTCAATG
>JBFRWJ010000420.1:0-8903 GCA_051439525.1 Spirulina sp.
GCTCTCAGTATAACTTAAAAATAGGCGCTTTAATCACTATCAGTCAAAGCGCTCATATTTATGATGATTGTTGGGAAAATGCCGAGAATTTAATTCAAACCCAATATGCTAAGATTTGCCGCGATCGCACTTTTGACGATCCCGTGGGAAGTTTCGCGATCGCGGTTCGAGACAAGACGATATTTGTCGAACATTTGACACCGGGATCGGGAGAAATTGTTAATTGTTATACCGGAAAAACCGCACGTCAGCTCTATCAGAAAATAGCCGCAGACTGTCCCGGTTTAGAAGTGGAACACGCTCTCTATTTAGGAACAGAATTGCAAAAGGCAGAAACTTCTTTATCTCTTCCCGATCATTTCAACTACAATCAAGATAGAAATCTCGAGGGATAGAATGGAACGACTCAACATCTTTAAACTTAGCGATAAAGCAATAATCCCTCGATACGAACACGAAAATGATTCGGGACTCGATCTAGTTTCTATAGAAGATGCAGAAATTCCTTCTAGAGAAAACCGATTAATTCATACCGGGATTGCAATTGAATTACCTCCCAATACAGAAGCGCAGATTCGTCCCAGAAGTGGTTTAGCTTTAAAACATAATATTACAGTTCTCAATACTCCCGGAACAATAGATGAAGGTTATCGAGGTGAAGTTGGTGTTATTTTGATTAATCACGGAAAAGAGTCTTTTCAAGTGACCAGAGGCATGAAAATTGCTCAAATGGTTATTGTCCCAATTATCCGCGTTAAAATTGAAGAAGTTAGTCAATTAACTGAGACAAAAAGAGGTGCGGGAGGATTTGGCTCGACCGGAAAAATGTAACAAATACTCCTTAACAATTAGACTCGAACTAATGTAACTTCTTCATTTTGATCTTGATATTTACCCTGACGAGAAGAATAACTAATTTCACAAGGTTCTCCTTTTAAAAAGAGTAATTGTACGACTCCTTCATTTGCATAAATCCGACAATCCGCACTGGAAGAATTGGAAAATTCTAGCGTTAAATGTCCTCGCCATCCCGCTTCTGCGGGGGTTAAATTGGCAATTAAACCGACCCGCGCATAACTCGATTTACCAATACAAAGAACGGTAATATCATCGGGAACATTTAATTTTTCTAAAGCAACGCCTAATCCATAAGAGTGAGCGGGTAAAATAAAGAAATAACCATTTTTATCGTGGTGAAGTTTGACAGGTTCTAGATTATCGGGGTTAAAATTTTTCGGATCGACAACCGTTCCCGGAATATGACGAAATACGCGGAATTCTTTGGGAGAAAGGCGAATATCATACCCAAAACTACTTAATCCGAAAGAAATAACGGGTAATTCCTCAACGCGACGAATTAAATTAGACTCAAAAGGAATAATCATACCTCGATCTGCCATATTTTTAATCCAATTGTCATTCTGAATCACGATTTTCTCCTTAATTCTCAGAGCGAACACAATCATCATAGCAAATTAGCTCCCATTTATTATAATGAAAGAAAATATTAATCTGATGACTTCAACACCAATCCAAACACTTTACGATCGCGATTTTGCCCTCTGGGTTGAAGATACGGTACAATCCTTAAAATCGAGGGAGTTCGATCGCCTTGACCTAGAAAATTTAATTGAAGAGATAGAATCTTTGGAGAAACGCGATCGCAGAGAGTTAAAATCGCGACTAATTACTTTATTTGAACATCTTTTAAAACGTCAATACGTTTCGCTGCCTGATTGTTATCGAGGATGGGAGGCGACCATTAAAAGAACGCAATCTAAATTAAGGGATATCCTCACAGATTCTCCAAGTTTGCGAAATTTCTTACGAGAAATTTATCCAGATTGTTATCAAGAAGCATGGGAAAATGTAAAAATTGAATGTGATGCAAACTTTCCAGATCGCTATCCTTGGTTTGATGATCTAGAGCGATTGTTAAGTTACAAGTTTTGGGAGTCCGATCTTTAAATTCAAAATTGGAGTGACAGGCAGAAAAACCTAAGCCATAATGAGAATTGCTTGCAGAGAAGAGAAGGAAAGATGCTCATTAAACCCTGTTATCTCAGCCAATTTTCCCGCACGATCGCGATCGCTTTTTTATTTGTTTTGGGAGGAATTTCTAGCACTCCCGCTCAAAATACGCCAACTCGCTTTCGAGACTGGTGTTCTCGCCTCGACAGTTTTCCCCCAGAAACCCAAAATACCATAGAAAAACTCCTCGAACAAGCAGGAACAAATGATTGCAAACTTGCTGAAGATATCCTGAGTGCCATGCCGCAAATCGCCTTAGCCGGTCAAGAAATTCGCGATTTGCGCCCCCTTGCTTCCTTTACTAATCTGACAGCACTCTCTTTAAATCATAACCAAATTGAAGATGTTTCGCCTCTGGCCAATTTAAACAACCTAACTTTTCTGATCTTGGGTTTCAATCAAATTAAAGATGTTGCACCTCTCGCCAATTTAACAAATTTAACTTGGCTCGATTTAACGCAAAATCAAGTGACCGATATTCAATCTCTGGCCCCCCTAACGCAACTCCGCTCTCTCTCCGCTCTCGATAATCCCATTGCTCAGAAAGTTTGCCCCATTCAACCCACTACAACTTGTACCTTTAGCGACGATAGCGGCGATGTTTTAGCGAATGCCGAAGATCTTTACGAACGCGGCAAATTTAAAGAGGCGATCGCGGCATTTACAGAAGCCCTAGAGACTTATCAAAAAGCCAGCGATCGCGTGCGAGAAGGTCATGTTCTCAACCGTTTGGGAGACAGTCATCGCCGTTTGGCACAATATCCCCAAGCCTTAGAATTTTACGAACAAGCCTTACAACGATGGCAAGAATCCGCCGATTTACTGCGGTTTAGTACGACTTTAATTAGTTTGGCAGATATTTACGAACGCCTCGGACAATACGATCGAGCTAAAGAACATCTCGATCGCGCCATCAGCAAACTTTCCCAACAGAAAGAAAATAGCAATTTGATTACCGAAGGTGGAATTTATGCCTTACCCATTCAAGAAGCAAGATTGCTGGAAAATCGAGCTAGAATCGAACATAAATTAGCCCAAAACAATCGCGCCCTTTCTACGGCCCGAGAAGCTCTCAAAATTTATGACAAAATGATATTTCTCCTCGAAATATCCGAAGCAGAAGATTATTCCGAAATCATTCACGGCAAGCGATCGCTCCTAGAACTCATTGGCAAAATCTCCATCGATCGCGGACAACCCAGAAAAGGCTTAGACTCTTTAGAGTCCGCCTTAACCTTCGCCAAAGAAATCGGCGATCGCGCCGGAGAAGCACAAACCCTCAACCAATTCGGAGAAGCCTATCGCGCCCTCGGAAATCCCCAAAAAGCCCGAGAATTTTATGAGAACGCCGCGATCGGTTTGCGAGAAGTGGGCGATCGCGCCGGAGAAGCGACGGCATTAACGAATTTAGGCGCAACCTTACTGGAACTCGAACGCGACGAAGAAGCCAGCCGACATCTCCTCGATGCGGTTAAAATTTGGGAAAAGCTGCGCCCCGGACTCAGCGATGCCAATAAAGTGTCCCTTTTTGAAATCCAAGCGCAAACCTATCAACACCTGCAAAAAGCCTTAGTGAAGCGCGATCGCGTCGAAGAAGCTCTCGAAATTGCCGAACGAGGACGCGCCCGGGCATTTGTAGAATTATTAGCTTCGCGAACCCAAGGAGAAGTCACGGCGATCGACTCTCCCAATATCCAAGAAATTCGCGCCATTGCCAAGACTCAAAATGCCACCCTCGTGCAATATTCCCTCATTGGCGAACAGATTTATATTTGGGTGATTCAACCCAATGGCGCGATCGATCTGCGCATTAGCGAACCCGAGCCCCCCAAAGATCGCAAACGCGAAAAAGTCATTTTCAATCGTTTGGTGTCCGAAACCCGCAGCGCCCTATTTTCGCGATCGCCCCGACGCACCCTCGCCAAATTACGGCAATTTCACGATCTCTTAATCGAACCGATCGCCACTTTACTCCCCACCGATCCCGAAGATCGCGTCATTTTTATTCCCCAAGGGTCTTTATTTTTAATGCCCTTTGCGGCACTACAAGATGAAGACGGTCAATATTTAATTGAAAAACATACCCTATCCGTCGCCCCCTCGATTCAAGTTTTGGATCTGACTCGCCAACGTCAAGCACAAATTCGCGAACGGGTTGGCAGTCCCCTCATTGTCGGCAATCCTACCATGCCCGGAATTGCCGCCAATTTAGGCGAACCCCCCCACCCCTTAGCCCCTTTACCCGGGGCAGAAACCGAAGCCCGAGCAATTGCCGATCTTTTATCCGCCAAAGCACTGATCGGGGATGCTGCCAGCGAAAACGCGATCGCCCGATCCCTGCCCGAGGCGAAAATCGTTCACCTTGCCACCCACGGGCTGCTCGATGAATTAGACTATTTAGGCTTGGGGATACCCGGGGCGATCGCCCTTGCCCCGGACGATCGCCCCAAAAGCGACGGTTTATTAACCTCCAACGAAAACTTCGACCTCAATTTAGCGGCAGAATTAGTTGTATTGAGTGCTTGCAATACCGGACGGGGCAAAATAACCGGAGATGGCGTTATCGGTTTATCTCGTTCTTTTATTGCGGCAGGGGTTCCTAGCATTATCGTCTCCCTCTGGGCGGTTCCCGATGCCCCCACCGCCGATCTGATGCGGGAATTTTACCGTCGCCTCCAAGAAAATCCCGATAAAGCCAAAGCCTTACGAGAAGCCATGTTAAACGCGATCGAGCAACATCCCCAGCCCCGCGACTGGGCAGCATTTGTTTTAATAGGAGAAGGGTGAATTTCAGTCACCACCTCACCAGTTGGGGAGGTGGGACGGATTATTCCTCGATTACCAATTACCAATTACCCATTCCCGATTCCCCGTTCCCTTCCCCAAAAAAAAATACCCAGCTAAACCTTGCCGGGTACTGTTCGGGGTAATTCAGAGTTCACTTGAGTCCTTAATTAGTAATCTACAGCAATTAACATGAAGAATTCGTAAAGACAACCGCCAAAAACGTCAAGAGTTTGTTAAATCTGGAAAAAAGATTCGAGATTGGAGGTCAATCCAGTGAATGCGGCTTACACGATCGCCTTAAAACAGAATCAATACCCAACTTATATTCTGTCCGATGCGGCGGCACAATCTCGTTTGGAAGTCGTGCCGGAAAGGGGCGGCCTGATTGCGGGATGGCGCATTCAAGGTCAAGATATTCTCTATCTCGATCGAGAACGCTTTGCCAATCCCGAATTGAGCGTGCGCGGGGGAATTCCCATCCTCTTCCCCATTTGCGGAAATCTACCGGAAAATCTTTACGTTCATCAAGGACAGTCCTATACCCTCAAGCAACACGGTTTTGCGCGGGATCTGCCTTGGGAATTTCGAGAATCTTCTACGGACGACGCGGCGAGTATTACCCTCGTCCTCAACAGCAACGAGGAAACCCTCAAAGTCTATCCCTTCGATTTTGAACTGGTGTTTACTTACGAACTCCAAGGACATCGGTTGCTGCTCAAACAGCGCTACAGCAACCAATCTCGGGAAACGATGCCCTTTTCCACCGGATTTCATCCCTATTTTCAAATCTTGGAGCAAAATAAATCCCAGTTAGAATTTGAGATCCCCGCCAAGCGATCGCAAGACCAGAACACGAAGGAAATTCAACCCTTTAACAATAGCTTTGATTTCGATCGCGATGAAATCGACGCGGCCTTATTTCCCATAACGCGCAACTCTGCCGCGATCGCCAACCCTCGCCAAAAATTTAAAATTACCTTGACGTATTCGGAGATCTTCACCACCCTCGTATTTTGGACGGTAAAAGGGAAAGACTATTGCTGTCTCGAGCCTTGGAGCGCTCCTCGCAATGCCCTCAATAGCAAGGAAAATTTAGTCTATCTCGAACCCGGGGAAAGTTGCGATGCCACGGTAGAATTGAGCGTCAGCTATTTATAGTTATTTGTTGTTGGTTGTTGGTTATTTGTTGTTGGTTGTTGGCAACGACAGAGAACGGGCAACAACGCTCACCACTTCCCAGTTCAGAACGAGAGTAGGATTCCTCCTTCCTCCTTCCTCCTTCCTCCTTACCTAATGAAAAGCTACACTCTCATTGCGCCGGCGAAAATTAATCTGTATTTGGAAATTGTGGGCGATCGCGCCGATGGGTTTCACGAGTTGGTGATGATCCTGCAAAGTATCGATCTGGCCGATCGCATTCGCATTACTCCCAATAAAATGTCGGCTTTTCGGGTGCGCTGCGATCGCGAAGAACTGGCAGACGAACAGCAAAATCTCGCCTACAAAGCCGCCCGACTCATGGGACAAGCCTTTCCCGAGGCGTTTGCCAATTGGGGAGGGGCGGATATTTTTCTCGAGAAACACATTCCCATCGCCGCAGGACTGGCGGGAGGATCGACGGATGCGGCGGCAGTTTTGGTCGGATTGGACTTAATGTGGGACTTGGGACTGACGAAACCGGAATTGCAGGATTTAGGGGCTCGATTGGGGTCTGACGTTCCCTTTTGCTTGCTGGGAGGTACCGCGATCGCCACGGGACGCGGAGAAATTTTAGATCCCATTGACAGTCCCCAAGGTCTTTGGGCCATCCTCGCCAAACCGGAAAATCTAGCAGTTTCTACCCCTTGGGCATATCAAACCTACCGCCAGCAATTCGGCCATACTTATCTTCAAGATACAACCGAGCGAGAATCTCGCGCTCGAGCCCTGCATTCGAGTCCGTTAATGGACGCGATCGCCCATCACGACAGCATCAAAATTGCCCAAAATCTCTACAACGATTTAGAAAAAGTCGTTTTACCCGAACATCCTCAGATCCAAAAACTCAAACAAGCTTTCCAAAATGCGTCGGTATTGGGTACCATGATGTCCGGTTCGGGCCCGACAGTCTTTGCCTTATGCCCGTCCCGCCCAGAAGCAGAACGCGTCAAAACCCGAGTGCAAGCGGAAATGGACGATCCCGCGATCGGCTTTTGGATAACCCAACTCTCCGGTAACGGCATTTCTATTCAATGAACAATTATCAATGAACAATTATCAATGAACAATTATCAATAAGTTAGCGATCGTTACTTTTCGCGATTACCGATTACCGATTACCCATTACCGATTACCCATTACCCAATAATAATGAAACTGATTTGTTCCCAAAGCGATCTTAACAGCAATCTGAGTTTGGTCAGTCGTGCGGTGCCTTCCCGTCCGACTCATCCCGTTCTCGGTAACGTTCTCCTCATTGCGGACGAACAAGCGCAAAATGTTAGTCTCCGTGCCTTTGACCTCAGTTTGGGCATTCAAACCAGTTTTCCGGCACAAGTGGAGGACGGGGGAAAAATTACGCTTCCGGCTAAAACTCTCAATGATATTATTTCCCGCTTGCCCGAGGGAGAAATTACCCTCACCCACGATGAAAGCGACGAAGATGGGGAGGGGACTCTCGTGCGTTTGAGTTCCACTTCCGGACGCTATCAACTGCGCAGTTTGGATGCGGAAGAGTTTCCCGAATTACCGACGGTGGAAGAGGGAGAATCCGTCCTCTTCCCCGTTGCCGCTTTAAATGAAGGATTGCGAGCAACTCTTTTTGCAGCGAGTCATGAGGAAGGCAAACAGGTCTTAACGGGAGTTCATGTTATTTTAGGGGCAGACGCGATCGAATTTGCTGCCACGGACGGACATCGCTTGTCTGTAGTTGAAACGCTGAGAGAACAATCATCTGGTGAAGAGGGGGAAGAAGAGGAAGAAGGAGAAGAGGGGGAAGAAGGAGAAGAGGTGGAAGACAGGGAAGAGGGGGAAGAGATTGAGAAATTCGAGGTAACGATTCCCGCCCGGGCATTGCGAGAGGTTGAGAAGATTTTGGGAATGCAGAATCAAGAGGAAGGGGTAATGTTAAAAGTGGATGATTCTCAGGTTATTTTTGAATTGGGCAATCGGCGGGTTGTCAGTCGCAAATTAGAGGGGGCTTATCCTCAATATCGCCAACTCATCCCGCAAACCTTTAGCAATCAAATTACGGTCGATCGCAAGCAGTTTCAAAGCGCATTAGAGCGTATTTCGGTTTTGGCAGATTCTAAAAATAATGTCGTGCGCTGCGCGATCGATAAGGAAAATGACGAGATTTATCTCTCGGTGGAATCCCAAGATCTCGGAAGCGGACGGGAGGCACTGTCGGCACAAATTGACAGCGAGGAACCTCCAGAAATTGCCTTTAATGTCAAGTATTTAATGGATGGATTAAAGGCATTGTCGAGTCAAGACATTACGATTAATTTGAATGCTGCGACTCAACCCGTCATTTTTAAGCCTTTGGGGGGTTTGAAAATGACCTATTTGGCGATGCCCGTCCAGTTGCGAGATTGATTTTAAGCGATCGCAACAATTCCTCGGGCGATCGCTGCTATCAACCTCTCAGAGAAATAGAGCGTATCCCATTGGCATTGTCAGGATTTCCGGAAAGCCCCTCGAACCAACAGCAGGCTTATCGTTCAAGGTTTAAAGCGAATAGATTTTATACGAGCGATCGAGAAAGTTGACACATTGGCAGAAAACTGTGCTATAGTAGGTAACTGCGAAAGCAATTCGGGGCGTAGCGCAGCTTGGTAGCGCACCACTTTGGGGTAGTGGGGGTCGTGGGTTCAAATCCCGCCGCTCCGATTTTTATAAATCCTTAACTAACTCATCCCCTACAACGGGAACGCGATCGCGATGATTCATCATCTTTCCTGATTTTTACTGTTCCTAAACTCGGGAAAAATTTGGAGCGGGTGCGCCGCGCAGCATACCTTCCGTACTCAAATCTTCATCAATTTCTTCCCAATGAATACCATAACCACCGCCACAAATTTCCCAATTTTCCCGCTGTTCTGGAG
>JBFRWJ010000421.1:0-5532 GCA_051439525.1 Spirulina sp.
AAAATAATCGATGATGACCGCATATCCTTCTCCCAAAGGACGAGGATTGTAGGCAGGGGATGCAGAGGGAGTGGGAGGAGTGGGAGGAGTGGGGGGAGTAGGAGAAGTGGGGGGAGTAGGAGGAGTGGGAGGAGCAAGAGAAGTCGCAGTCGGATCGGAACGATGAGCGATCGAGAGTTGCAGTCTTAAAATTTCGTTGATGTAGCGTCCCCACTTATTCGCAGTGTTAACATCCTTAAAACCCCCGATGCGGCTGGTTGCATTCCCTCGATATTGACAAACCTCTATTTTGATCTCTTCGGGTAAGCTGCGACGGAGCAATTCTCGCGCGTCGGGGGTTGGTGTTGTCACCAATACGAGCAATTCCCCCGACTGGGGGGGTTGACAGGCAGGAAGGGAGACTTGGGCGATCGCGCGATCGCGACTTCCCCACCAACCCAATGTGAGTAAAATGAAGCCAGCGATCGCGAAGGAGTTGTATTTAGCCATGAATTTAAGGAGCGATCGCTCAGCCATCTACCTGTCAAACAGGCGTTTCGAGAGAAGCAAGCGGATCGGGAATAGTTTCGGAAGGCGCTTGAAATTCACCTTTTACAACGTATTCTAAACGCAGTTTGAGCCAAGTTGTAAATTTTGCATCGGTAGAAATTACCGCCGCGCAGGGTTGGGGGCATTTGGCTTTAATTTCGGCCATTTCTGGGGCTTCGACAAAAGCGGGTTGTTTGACCAGCCAAAAATCAATTTCTTTATTGCGTTCTTGGTAGTGTTGCGTTCGTTCTCGGAGAACTTCTTCAAAGGGTTCTTCCTCGAGTAAAAAGCGCTGACTGGCTAGGATGTAGTAGTAAGTTGGCATGGTGTTGTGATTGACGATCGCACTTGGGACAATTTTCCATTATCAATGACAGGGTTGCAGGGGCGTTAACCATTAAGATAAATTACAACTTTCCCTGCATGGCCAGTTTCATTTCCCGGACTGCCCGTTCCATCCCTACGAGGACGGCACGACTGACGATGGTATGACCGATGTTTAACTCTTCCATCCCCGGAATGCAGCCGACGGGGTAAACATTCCAATAGGTTAACCCGTGCCCGGCATTGACGCGCAAACCGAGGGAGAGGGCAAATTCGCACCCTTCTGCTAGGATTTTCAATTCTTTCTCCCGTGCGGTTTCCGCTTTTGCTTCGGCATATTGTCCCGTATGCAGTTCGATAAATTGCGCGCGAGTTTGGGCTGCGGCTTCAATTTGGGCGCGATCGCTGTCGATAAACCAACTGACGGGAATGCCTTCACTTTGCAAGCGATCGACGACTCGGGCGTAGCGATCGCGATCGGCGAGTAAATTTAATCCCCCTTCTGTGGTAATTTCTTCTCGCCGTTCGGGGACGAGGGTGACATAATCGGGTTTAATCTCTAAAGCAATCCCCACCATTTCTTCAGTGGGTGCCATTTCTAAGTTCAGGTGAGTCCGCACGGTTTGCCGCAACAGGCGCACGTCCCGATCCTGAATGTGTCGCCGATCTTCGCGCAAATGCACGGTAATGCCGTCAGCCCCGCCCAATTCCGCTAAAACCGCCGCCGCGATGGGATCGGGTTCTACCGTGCGTCTGGCTTGTCGTATCGTTGCCGTATGATCGATATTCACCCCGAGAGTCAGCATTTTCAATGAGCAATGAACAATAAACAATTATCTATGGGGAAAGCGGAAGAAGGCAACAGCTTGGGTGAATTACGATCTCGGCTCGGCGATCGCGTTTCTCTATGCCAATACCGTACAAATTGCCATTTGTCAAGCGAAAAACTGGTGCGATCGCCGTTGTCAATAAGCCGTTATCTTGAACCACTGCTCGACGATCCCTCTCGAGGAGAAAGAGATGGTAGCTCTGGCAGTGAATAACCTCTACTAGAAGGAGATTGAATTTCAATTAATATTGTGTTGAGATACTTATCCAAGTCGATATAGACACGATCTGAAAATCTACTAATTATTCTGTTTTTATCACTATTATTTGTTACTTTAAACATTGTGGTTAGAAAAGTGTTGGGATTTGAATTCCGCGTGAGAGTAAATAAAAGTTCTTGACAAGAACTTCTTTGAGTTTCTACTGCGCACACCACAGGCATCTCATCAACTTCTCCGGTGGTAAGATAATTCAGAGTACCTTGTTGATGATAAACTTGAAACCTTCTAGAGATTTCATGACATCTCCTCTCGGGAGTCCATGCCGAATCACTGAAATAAGAAGTTCTCCAAGGAACAATCGGTATATTTATGTCTTGAACTCGAGCAATTGTTGTCGGGTCTCCCTTGTAAGTACCACAGAAAAAAGTTGTAGATTCAGATTGAGCGTTACCGGGTTTCATTGAGAGTGCACTCATCAACAACGCAGAGCCAAAAGCCGTTAATATTTTAGTTAGCGATCGATTTGTCATAGCTTCTAAAAATTAAAAACTAAACTTTTTTATCTAGCGACTCGAACATTCTTCCAAAACTTCAGGATGAGAGAGACGGTAATCTCGAACCCAATCGCACCCTCGTTCCAATAACCGATCTAATCTTTCGAGAGATAATAATACTATCTTACCATTTCCGCCTCCAGTGGCAATCTGTTTGCCATCCGGACTAAAACTAACACTTTCAACCGATCGCCTCGTATCGAACTGAGCAAACTGTTGTCCCGATACCAACCAAACGCGAACAATGCCATCCTGTCCCGCAGTGACAATTTGTTTGCCATCCGCACTAATATTCATGCTTGTCACCTTCTCTTGATGTCCTTGAATGCTAATAATTTCTTTTCCAGCCAGATCCCACAACCCCACGACACCTTCTTCCCCTAATGTTGCCAAATATTGACCATTAGGACTAAATTTTATGTCTCTGATTCCACTGCGATCGCTCTGAAACTGAAACTGTTGTTTTCCAGACAAACTCCATAACCGAATTGTACCATCTTTTTCTGCCGTTGCAATTGGCTGTCCGTCGGGACTAAAATCGACACTCGCAACCCAACTTTGAGAACTGCCAAATTGAGCCAACTGCGTCCCAGAAAGACTCCATAAACCTGCATTACCATCTTTGCCAACGCTCAGAATTTGCTTGCCATTGGGACTAAAACTAACCCTCCAAACTCCATCTTGCAAGCTGTCAAATTCCGCGATCGCATTTCCCATAAAATCCCATAATTCGATCTTTCCCTCCAAACTACTCGTTGCAATAAGCTGTTCCTTGGGACTAAACCGAATACTGGTAATCCAATTTTGGCTATCTAATTCAACAAGTTGTTCCCCAGAAAGATTCCAGAGTCGTCCTTTCCCCTCTCCTCCAGCCGTCGCAACAATTGCCCCATCTGGACTAAAATCAATTTGTTCGATTCTGCCTAAATGACCTTCCCACTCTGTTAAAGGTTTGTCCGAAAGTTCCCAAATTCTTGCCGTACCATCTCTTCCTCCCGTGACGAGCAAATTGCCATCCGGACTGTAACTAACACTATACACTGCTCCTTCATGGCTTTTGAGTTGAATCAATCGTTTGAGTTGTTCTCCCAATAAATCCCAGACGATCGCCGTACCCTTTTCTCCCACTGTCACCAAATGCTCTCTCTGTGGACTAAAACTGAGGCTAAAAATTCTCGGATGATTGTTTGCTAATATCTTTAACTGCTGTCCCGATAAATCCCAAAATCGTACCGTACCATCCTCACCTACTGTTGCCAATTGGTCTCCTTGGGGATTAAAACGGACGTAGTAAACGGGTTTCTCGTGACCGTTTAAAATCTGTAATTGTTGTCCCAATAAATTCCACAGTCGAACCGTACCATCTGCTCCTGCTGTTACGATTTGCTGTCCATCGGGACTAAAATCGAGATGATAAACAAAACCCGAGTGATCTTGTAACTGAATAAGTTGTTGGGGTTTGGAGAGATGCCAAAGTTGAACTGTGCCATTGTCTTTCACGATCGCCATCCTTTCTCCATCGGGACTCAAACTGATACTAGAAACTTGGTAGCGATCGACCTTAATTTCCCTTTTTTCTTGTCCCAATAAGTTCCAAAATCGAACTGTACCGTCCTCACCTGCCGTTACAATTGTCTTCCCATCGGGACTAAAATCGAGACTGAAAATTGCTCCTCGATGACCTGCTAACTCTGTTTCTAATTGTCCCGATAAATCCCAGATGCGTGCCATCCCATCTTCTCCAGCCGTTGCAAAAGTGCTGCCATCCGGACTAAAATCAACAACATAAACACCATCTGGATGTGCTTCGATTTGATTGCGTTCGCGAATATTATCGAGAATCATCTGTAAAGTCAATATAGGACCGATCGCTGGATATTTTTCGAGAGGTCGATCGTCTTTAACTAAAGATTGCAGGTGATGTCCGCTTTTAATTGCCGATATTAGTGCCTGAATTTCCGAAAATTCAAACTGCTGCCAAGCTCTTGTTGCCAAACGTTCCAGTCGCGTCCCTTCTCGTACTTCTAATAATTTTTGTTGAGAATATAACCCCGATCCGACTGCTCCAGTTAAAGCCAAGACGAACGTAACAGTAACTCCTATAATACCGCGACGAATAATCTTTTTGTTCGCTTCTCTTAAAATCTGTTCTGCTTTTTGTGCAGCTTCTTTTTTTGTTTTCTCTGCTTCTAAATCACGTTGAGTTTTGAGGTTTTGACTTTCTCTTAAGAATTCACGATCGCGATCGCTCAATCTTTTATCATTTGCCCAATTCAATGCTTCTTCTAATGCTTGTCCAGTTAACAATCGCGAGTCATCCTGACAATCGGATGCGTACCAAGCTGCGATCGACTCAGCATAGGGGCGTAAATTTGTCAATTCTTCGTCAATCCAAGTGCGATCGAAAACTTTTTGATAAATACGATTATAAACCTTAATTTTTCTCTGTCTTTTAACAACCAAACCCGATAAGCGCAATTCTGTTTGATCGGGACTATTATCGGCAACGATTCCCCCATCTTGCCAAATTTTTTGATATAATCCCAATAAGCTGGCAATACTTTTATCATTTGCAAAAAGTCGTTCTCGAATGGTCTTCAAATGTTCTGGCTCATCCTGCATTTCCCAATCGTTAATGATACAAGACTCGATTAAGCGATCGAGCCAAATACTTTCGTTCTCAAATTGGTTTGTATCGTAAGGAAGAAAGATTAAACCTTCACAAGCATTAATAATTAACTGGCAGATTTTTTGCGTTAAAAATGGCTGTCCTCCCGTCCATTCTAAAATTCTCTTCAATAGCGATCGCGGATGTTTAACCTTACCTTCTAGTCCCGATTCTAACGCGATCGCTTCCTCAAACTCAAACCCATTCAACGCGATCGCTTTACCAATATTAAAGGAAGTTCGAGTCTTATCTCCGATCAAATCTGAAGGCGTTGCGACTCCAAAAAAAGCAAATGCGAGTCTCTTATATTCTGGATTTTCTGCTTTTTGATTGTAGAAAAATCGAATTAGAGCAAAAAAATCATCCTTGAACTCCATTCTTAAAACACTATCAATTTCATCAATAAAAA
>JBFRWJ010000422.1:0-7262 GCA_051439525.1 Spirulina sp.
AAACTGGCAAAATCTGACGCTTCGGCAAGGCGCAAACTCAAACGAACCACGCGATCGCCCCGACTCCGGCGATAATTCAATCCCTTCGCCATCAGAGACGTTTTCCCCATTTGCCAAGGTGCTTTAATGCGAACCAAACACCCCGGTTGGGATAAAGCATGGTAAAAAGGTTGTTCGATTTGCGATCGTTCTAATTCCCGGGAGTTTGTAACGTTTTCTATCTTTTCCTTGACAGAAGAAAGCGGACTTGTACGAGAAGAATTTTGCCAATCGTACCAATGGCGTTCCAGTGCCTTACGAAAATTGCGCTTCTCGACCTTTTCTCCCAAAGCATCGGAGAGTTTTCGCCACAATTCTTGTCCGATGGTACCGCGAATATAGTCGGAGTTAAAATTCGCCGCGCTGGCAATCTCTTCGTACTTTTTATGTTGCCAAGAGCCTTGCAGCACGATCGCTTCGATATCCGTTAAATGCTCCCCGGTGCGATCGCAAAGAACGCGATCGGCAATTTGTAGTAGTTCGGCTTCTCCAAATTTCATAGTTGCTGGTTTAAATAGGATAAACTGTTCACTGATAACTGATACCTGTTCGCTGAAATGACTCATCCCCAAACCGCCCCTTTTGGTGCATGGAAATCCCCCATTACCGCCGATCTGATTGTATCGGGAAGCACCCCTTTAATCGGAGTTGCTCTGGATGGAGAAACAATTTATTGGTTGGAGGGACGACCCTCAGAAGGCGGACGGAATGTTATTGTCAAACAGAGTCCCGATGGGAAAGCGATCGACGTCACGCCGCAACCGTTTAACGTTCGCACTCGGGTTCACGAATATGGTGGGGGGGCATTTTTAATTGTAGGGGGAACGATCTATTTTTCTAATTTTGCCGACCAACGACTCTATCAGCAAGTTGGAGACTCCCAACCGCAACCGCTAACCCCGGAAAGTCAAAAACGCTACGCGGATGCAATTTTCGATGCTCGAGGCGATCGCTTGATTTGCGTTTGCGAAGACCATGCAGGAGAGGGAGAAGCGAAAAATACCCTTTCAACCGTTGATTTAAACACCGGAGAAGTCCGCGAACTCGTATCGGGAAGCGATTTTTATACTTCTCCTCGCTTGAGTCCGGATGGCTCTACATTAGCCTGGATCGATTGGAATCACCCCAATATGCCTTGGGACGGGACGAGATTGTGGATAGCAACCCGACAAGAGGATGGAACTTTGGATAACCTACAGTGTATTGCCGGTGGAGAGGAAGAGTCAATCTGCGCCCCTCAATGGAGTCCGGAAGGGGTATTATATTTTGTCAGCGATCGCAACAACTGGTGGAATTTATATCGCTGTGTCGCGGGGAAAATTGAATGCGTTTGCGAAAAAGATGCCGAATTTGGTTATCCTCACTGGATCTTTGGAGAAAAACCTTATACATTTTTATCCGAGACGCAAATTCTTTGTACCTATTCTCAAAATGGTCGCAAATATTTGGCTCAACTCGATACGGAACGCCAAGAATTAAACACGTTAGATATTCCGTTTACCAGCATGAATGCCTTGACAAAACAAGGGGAATCTGCTTATTTTATCGCCGGTTCTCCCACAGAACCCACTCAACTGGTCAAACTAGATTTAAACAGCCTGAATTACACGACTTTAAAAAAATCTAGCACGATTGAATGCGACCCGGACTATTGTTCTATTCCCGAAGCGATCGCCTTTCCCACCGAAGAAGGAAAAACTGCTTACGGCTGGTTCTATCCTCCCCAGAATAAAGATTATAGCGCCCCAGAAGGAACATTACCTCCCTTATTGGTCAAAAGTCACGGCGGACCCACCGCAGCCACTTCAGCCATCTTTAATTTAAGAATCCAATATTGGACGAGTCGGGGTTTTGCCTTTATGGATGTGAACTATGGAGGAAGCACGGGATACGGACGGGAATATCGCCAACGCTTGCAGAAAAAATGGGGAATTGTTGATGTTGATGACTGTACGAACGCGGCCAAATATTTAGCAGAACAAGGACGAGTCGATGGGGAAAAATTAGCGATCGCGGGAGGAAGTGCGGGAGGATATACGACTCTAGCAGCTCTAACATTTAAAGATGTTTTTAAGGCTGGAGCGAGTTATTATGGAGTCAGCGATTTAGAAATTCTGGTCAAAGAGACCCATAAGTTTGAATCTCGCTATCTCGATGGTTTAATTGGCAAATATCCGGAAGAAAAACAGATTTATGACCAACGTTCTCCCATTTATTTTACCGATCGCCTCTCCTGTCCCGTCATTTTCTTTCAAGGATTAGAAGATAAAGTCGTTCCCCCCAACCAAGCAGAAATGATGGTCGAGGCAATAAAGCAAAAAGGTTTACCCGTTGCTTACGTTCCTTTTGAGGGGGAACAGCATGGGTTTCGTCGTGCTGAAAATATAAAACGTGCCTTAGATGGGGAATTTTACTTTTATTCTCGCGTTTTTGGGTTTGAACCCGCAGACGCGATCGAACCCATTCAAATTATAAATTTGGATTGAAAGAAAAATTAAAAGGAGGATTTTGGATGAACCCAGGACATCAAAGCCTCATTTATCATCACCCCGAAATCTATGAATTGGTTTATCCAGATCCCCAACATTTCAGAGCCAAGATGTTCGAGGAAATCTTCGCCAGAAACCTACCCGAATATCCTACCTCAATTCTCGATATTGGTTGCGGTACGGCGCGAGATATTGCTTATCTCGCGAATACTTGTCAGGATTGTTTGGGGGTTGATTATCACGAACAATACGTTCGGTTTGCTCGTTCGCGATATCCCAACCTTCTTTTTCAACAAGGAGATATTAGAACCCTGCAACTGGGACGAAGTTTTGCTGCGATCGTTTGTTCGGGATCGGTTTTGTGTCATCTCACAGAAACCAAGGATCTCAAAAAAGCCTTTCAAACATTTGCCAACCATTCCCACCCGGGAACATTACTGATTGTTGGCATTTACAATGCCTTTTCTGGCGTTGGAAAGGCAAGAATTGAAGCAGAATATGAAATTCCCTCGGGAGATTATGCGGGAAAATCTCGAGCAACATTTGAATTTTTGCCCCTCCAACAACGATTAATTGGCAAACGGATCTGGGATATTCCCATTTTAAACGATGAGGAGAAAGAAGATTCTTTAGAGATGCGTGTATTTGCACCGATGGAATTGGAATATTACCTCAACGATTTTGGCTTTCAGGTTGTGGAAAAATTCGATACTGCTGGAGGAAAAAACTTACATCCCCTTGCTTGTACGTTATTTATCGCGTCTGTCTTTCAGAATTGAACAACGGCTATAATATTGCTGTTAAGGGTGGCATCTCGACCAAAAATACAGATTTTCTTAAGGAGAGCAATCCATGCAATCTCAATTCTTAAAACGTTTCTTATCCTGTGTTAGTATAGCGGGTTTAACCGGAATCTGGGTTTTATCTCCCCAACTCGGACAAGCACAATCAAATCGCGATCGTTTCCTTCGCGAAGCGCAATATCTCGTTCAAGCCTCTGACGTACTTTCTATCTTAAAAGGACTTCCTCAACCGAACGGAATTGTCGGCAATATTTCCGAACTGTTTAGTGCGAATGCCTACGGCCAACAATCTCTCAATTTTCAGGCTTCTCTCAAACCCGATGATGCTGTAGCATTCTATCAAGAAAAACTGGCTGAAAAAGGATATACCGAACGCGAAATTAACAGAGCAACAGGTGCTTGGGGATTTAATTTAGTCTTTGATAAGCCCGATAGCGTTAACTTAGCTCCCACAGATTCTTCTAAAAGCGTTGTTCTGGTTTTGCAAGGCACAATGCTCGGACCCGATACCATTAATATTAACGTCCGCTTTGACGAAATCTAGAATGGTTGGCAGTTGGCCATGTTCTGAATTTTGAATCGATAGTTTTGAATGGGACGGACTTGCCAGAGTATAGATGGAGAAGATATAGGGACGTTAAATTTAATGTCCCTATACCCGTTATTTCAGTGAACAGTTATCAGTTATCAGTTATCAGTTCCTCCGGCTTAAGTCGGAGGCTTGGAATGCGGAAGTTTTTTGGGTTTTTCTCCTGAATAGGGAGATTTGAGACCTTTTCTTTTTGGTCATCCGTTAAAGAAGAAAAGAGCGATTTATCTTTCCTATTTCACCCTTCACCCTTCATGCTTTCCCAAAGCACCGGGAGATCCTGAAAGCGTTTTCACTGGAGAACAAGTAAAAATTACAATTGCGAGAGTAAGAATATAGGGAGCCGCGTTAACAAGATAATAAAATGAATCAATTCCAACGGATTGTAAGGCGGGTCCTAGCGCTTGTGCGCCACCAAATAAGAGAGACGCATAAAGACATCGTAGGGGATGCCAACGGGCAAAAATGACTAAAGCCACTGCCATTAAACCTTGACCGCTTGAAATACGTTCCGTCCAAACTCCGGGGTAATAAAGAGAGAGAGAAGCACCCCCAATTCCTGCTAAAAAACTTCCGGTTACAATACTCAACATTCTGATCTGAAAAACAGAAATTCCCATAGCTTTAGCAGCTTGCGGACTCTCTCCAACCGCACGAATTAATAAGCCCCAATGGGTCGCTAGAAAAAACCTTTGCATTAAAATGGCAAGAATAACGCCAAGTATAAATAAAGGACTAATTTGTAATGCGGCTCGGACTTGAGTTAAATGACTCCAATTTCCCAGATCGATCGTTGCTAATTGGGGGGCAATGGGTTGAACAAAGGGCTTACCCAAAAAGAAAGCCAGTCCGCTACCAAAAACGATCGCAGCCACTCCTACGGCAATATCATTCACTCGTCGTTGTTGACATAAGCAACCGTGAATTGCCCCTAAAATTGCCCCGGATAATCCTGCGGCGAGAATCCCGCACCAAGGGGCAAAAAAGTCTCCCAATGAGTCTTTTGTTAAGTAAGAAACTGCATAAGCACTCATCGCTCCCATGAGTACCGTTCCTTCTAAACCCAAGTTAATTTTGCCACTTTTTTCCGTCAGACATTCCCCCAAACTGATAAAAAGAAACGGCGGACTTCCGCGCAAAATTCCGGCTGCGATCGCGAGAGGAACTCCCCACCATCCTAATTCTGACATGGTAATTGGTAATTGATAATTGATAATTGATAATTGATAATTGTTCATTGTTCACTGTAAAAGGATTCGCTGAAAAGGACGATGAGAAAAACTAATCCTTGGAAAACGAGAACCGTGGCATCGGGGAGACCGTGCGATCGCTGTAAAATTCCCCCACTGGTCAGGATACCCCCCAATAAAATCGCCACGAGTGCCGCCGCTATGGGGTTCTGACGGGCGACAAAGGCAACTGATATCCCCCCGTACCCGTAACCCACCGCAAGGGACTCATTGGCTCTTCCGTGGACGGCTGCCACCTCGACCATTCCTGCTAGTCCCGCACAAGATCCCGCTAAAAAACAAATAATTAATGTGAGTTTACCCACGGGCAAGCCGGCAATTTTCGCCGCTTGCTGATTTCCCCCTGCCGTCCGCACGGCGAAACCAAAAGGGGTTCTTTGAATGAGAAAATAAGCGATCGCGCAAGCCACCAGTCCGTAGATTAAACCGTAGTGAATGCGGGTTCCTGGAATTTCTCCCAAGCGGTTGATGGCAGCGAGGGGAAAGGTCGAGGGTTTATTGAGAGAACTCGGATCCCGCAAGGGGCCTTCAACCAGTTGGTTGAGCAGGGCGATCGCGATATAATTCAGCAGTAAACTACTGATGGTTTCATTGACCCCGCGATAGTAGCGCAGTCCTCCCGCCAAGGCGATCCAAATTCCCCCAAATCCAATGCCTGCCAGTGCCATGGCAATTTGTACCGCGAGAGGGGGCAGGTTATCCGCGATCGCGAGTCCGGCGAGAATGGCTCCCAAACCCCCCATCACTAACGCTCCTTCATTGCCGACGATCGTTAGTCCCAAACGGGCGGGTAAAACCGTACATAAGGCACTCAGCATCAAGGGAGAGGCACGAATTAAAGTATTTTGCCACGAACTCCAGCGACCGAATGCCGCTTTGTAAATCGACCCGTAAACGGCAAAGGGATTGGCTCCAGCAAAAGTACAAAAGATGCCAAACAGCACTAAAGCAAAAGCGATCGCGGCGATGGGAATCAAAATTCTTTCTCGATATTGGCGCGAAAACATAATATCTCTCAGTTCAAGGAGCGGCTTTAACCCTCACATCCAGCGCAAAATCCGTCACGTCTGCCGCGAGGATATCAATTTGATAATCTCCCGATCGCGGCGCTTCCACCTCCCATAACACGACTTTTTCCGCCTCTTCCATCAATTGACCGTTGGGATAGCGAATGTTCATCGTCGCGCGACCGGACTGCATTTCCGCCGATAAGGTTTGTCCTTTTTCCACAAAGACTAAATAACGCTTGACGCGATCGGGAGAAGTCGTCCCAAACAGTTGTATTTTTGACCCCTCAATATTGGGAGACACTTCCACGGGTTCTACATCATAGCGAGATTGGTCGATTTGGGGAGAAGGAGAAGGGGAGGGAGAAGGAGAGGGAGAAGGGGAGGGAGAAGGGGAAGGGGAAGGAGTAAATACGGGTTCGGGGCTAAATTCTGGTGTCGGTTCGGGTTTTTTGGGGTCGGTCAAGACCAACGTTAAACGATAACTATAATCATTGTTGGGGACATTGGGGATCGCTGAGAGTTCGATCGCGTAGTTCCCCGTTTCCGGTAAGATTCCGTCCCAACTTTGCACGTTTTCAGTCTCGCGATTTAAGATTCGCCCTCGGGGGTTAAATATTGTCATCCAGATGCCGCCACTTCTAGCGATCGCTTCTAAGTTTTGCCCTTCTCGTGCCAAAAATGTGTAGCGAACGCGGTTTTCTTTTCTCTGTAAAGTATATCGCTCTGTAAACGGTTGACTGACAGACAGGGGAATGCTGCGTTCGGAGAGTTTGGGGGGTTCGGGAGTGGGTTCGGGAGTGGGTTTGGGGGTGGGAGAAGGGGAGGGAAGGGGAGAAGGGGGAGAGGGGGACGGAGAAATGACGGTTTCTTTTTCAATTTCGGGCGATCGCGATTTGAGCCACCATGTTACCAAACTCCAAGATCCCACCCCCGTCACCAAACTGATCGCGAGGGTCATTCCCACAAACAGCAAGGGATCGAAGCGACCCTTTTTCCTTGAGGATACCGAGGGGGATCGGGTCGCCGTCTGGTTTGGGGCGGAAGTTGCAGCTTCTCCCATGGCAATCGTCGCCATTTGGGAG
>JBFRWJ010000423.1:0-3092 GCA_051439525.1 Spirulina sp.
GCATTTTCTGAAGTAGATTCCCGCGTAAAATCCGCAATCTGATTGTCGATCGCTTTGCTGGCAGGAGTTTGAGAGTCTGTCGCCGTTTCCCGAGCCGTTTCCTCTCCTAAATTTGGCAAAGGCAATACGGGAGTTCCGGGAGGGGAGGGTTGGGGATAGGTTATTTGCGGATTGGCACGATCGCGCTCGGGGTGTTGTTGCGATCGCGCTTTTCGATAGCGTGTCAATTCCCCTTCTATCTGTACGTCCAAACAGCTCAGAGCCTCTTCTAGCACAGGATTGAGCCTAGCAGTCGGAGTAGATTCGGCAGATGGATTTTGACTCATAACGAACTCTCGCAGTGATGACGGACTCTCACCCACATCATACCTTGCTCTTCTTCTATTTTTTCTCCTCAAATCGGAAAAATATTTCACGGAATACTGGTATAGATCGCTACAAATTTCTTCAGTAACAGCCCACTCTTCACATTGTTAAGTATTACGGAAGGCGATGGTGAAGGGCGCCTTCCCAAATTCAGTAATCTTGCGGATAGCACGGTTTGCCCAAACACAGCGTAAAGAAAATATTAAAAAAACTCTCAAGCACTGACTCACGGGGTATTCTTGCAGTAGCGATCGAGCCTAAATTCTGCAAACAAGGTGTTTTAACGTGGTTTTTTTCTTGATCCCCGATGATTTTGGCTTAGCGCCAATCCGGTTTTAGTAACCAAAGTTTACATAACTTCGTAAGGGGTTGGCAAAGTTTGTATCTATTTATTACATAATGATGCAATTGTCCGGAAAGCGAACCACAATAGAAAAATATAAAGCCTTGATAAATCCCATTTTAAATATTGCGAATAATCCCCATGAATACTGAAAAGTTTTTTACATCTACCTGTCGCTGCTGCACGTTTTATTCTCCAGAAGGAAGACGAGGCGGAATCTGCCAACAATTGGGCGTTCCCGTCAAAGGATGCTGGAAAGCGTGTAGTCTTGCCAGTCATCCCTTTGCTCGTTCATCTTGGCAGGATTGGGACGCTGAAATCGTTCATCTCGAACATTCCCTGAGTTTGAGTTGCTCGGAAGAAAGTAATGAATTATTGGCCAAGTCAGACCATCCCGTTACCCCTCAAACTCAAACCCAAGTGGTTTAATCGTTCATTGCTCATTGCTCATTGTTCATTGCTCATTGTTCAGGGTCGCCAAGGATATTGACGAAAATTAGGTTTGCGTTTTTCGAGAAATGCTTGTTTCCCCTCGCTGCCTTCTTCGGTCATGTAGTAGAGCATCGTGGCATTGCCAGCAAGCTCTTGCAAACCAGCTTGTCCGTCGCAATCGGCATTAAAGGCGGCTTTAAGACAGCGAATGGCAATGGGACTTTTTTCGAGAATTTCCTGCGCCCAGCGAATGCCTTCGGTTTCTAATTGGTCTACCGGAACGACACAATTCACCAAACCCATCTCTAAGGCTTCTCGGGCACTGTATTGACGGCATAAAAACCAAATTTCTCGTGCCTTTTTTTGACCGACAACGCGAGCGAGATAAGAGGCACCAAAACCGCCGTCAAAACTCCCCACTTTCGGACCGGTTTGCCCGAAGATGGCATTATCGGCAGCCAGGGTCAGGTCACAAATTAAATGCAGAACGTGACCGCCACCGATCGCGTAGCCGGAAACCAGGGCGATCGAGACTTTAGGGAGCGATCGAATGAGACGTTGTAAGTCCAAAACATTCAAGCGGGGAACGCCACTGTCATCGACATAACCGGCTTCTCCCCTGACGCTTTGGTCGCCTCCAGAACAAAACGCATATTTTCCATCGGTATGAGGCCCGGCACCGGTCAACAGGACAACCCCGATCTGGTTATCTTCTCGTGCATCGCAAAAGGCATCGTAGAGTTCAAAAACTGTTTTGGGGCGAAAAGCATTACGTTTGTGAGGACGATTAATTGTAACTTTAGCAATGCCCTCAAATTTATGATAAAGAATGTCCTCGTAGGTCTTGACAACTTGCCACTCAACTGTCATCAATTTTAATCCTTGTTTTAACATCTCTTCTACAATACAAAAGGAAAAGTTTAAAATGTCGAAAATAGAAAAAGTACGCTGTCCCAACTGTGGCAGCCATGCCGAACGCCATTACTTGCTCAAACATCAGATCGTACAAACGCAATGCCCGGTTTGCGATTATCTCATGGTTAATTGTTCTCGCACGGGTTCGGTTGTTGAAGCCTACGCACCGGGCATTACCATGCGTTGTGCCTTTCTTACCCGGCTCGGTTAAGTCAGCAATACCAAATCCGATTACACCAGACTGAATTCACGCGATCTCTCAAAATCCTGTCGGGGCAATTCATGTATTGCCCCTAGGGAGTCCGAGAAGGGATTCGTCTCAAACGCCGTAAGCGCGGCGGCGTTCGTATAAAATATTGGCCAGCAAGCGCAGAGAAGAATAAGCCGCCGCAAACTGTTCGCCACTGATTTTATCTAACGATCGCCGATCGCTCAAATCGATCCCCAAGGAGGAAACGACTTCACTTGCTTTTGAACCTTTATTCCCTTGCGATCGCTGCAAATAATAATGACTGGTGAGGTGAAACACCATCCCTTCTCCATAGTTAAAAGCAACCACGAGGGGATCTTCTTGATAGCGCTTGCCCATTTCCTCACTGCGCATGAGAACTTGCACGCGATCGTTGAGAATTGTGATGGGATAAGAGGATGCTTCCAACCACCAAGAAATCACTTGTTCGGGAACCTCAACGCCCTTCGTATAAATACTATCGGGATTGACCCAAGAAACGGGAACGACATCATCTCTCGTCCTCACTCGATTCCATTGGCAAGTATCGGAAAACGCCCGTTGTAAGGTGGTTTCGAGTGCCCAGTCCGTTGTAATTAGCGTACCGCCATTGATGACAAAACGACGAATGACTTCAATCCCTTCCCCAGAAAACGACCCGGGACAGTTGATAATGAGAACTTGATCGGCACGTAACGGCAGCGTTACAGCAACCTGACAGGGGACGATGCGATACGTGAGACCCAAGGCATCGAGAACTTGTTGGACTTTATCGTACTGACCCAAAGTCACGACAATTTCGCCACC
>JBFRWJ010000424.1:0-4184 GCA_051439525.1 Spirulina sp.
GACTGATTTACACCCAATTATCAAACCACATGCGCAGTTTGTACCCTTCTGGAGAAAGGGGAAGGCCGAGATAAATCGGCAACCAGAAGATAAACGCAAGAATGATTAATAGAATGATAATCAAGCCAATTTGACGAGAAATATATTGAGGAGAATGCAGCCAATTATCCACAATCCAAGCCCCGGCCAAAATGGCAAAGACTGATGCTCCCATATAGTGATAAAGAAACGTACAGCGCGTGATTTTCAGCCAGGGTAATAAATTTGCACCGTAATTGCCCACTAAAAATAACATCAACCAATGACTCGGTGAAAGCGACCGCCATACATTTCCTCGCCACAAATGCAACAATAAAAACAAACTCAGACTCGCGATCGCTAGGGTAGAAAACCACCACAATATCGGATTCCCCATGGCGTGAACGTCATAAACGATCTTGCCCATGCCATTGGGTAAAGGAGGATAGGCGGGAACCAGTTCTTCAATATTCCGCGCCCTCTGATAAAAATAGGCAATGGGTCGCCCCATAATTAACCAACTATACCAAGAAGAACAATAGGGATGAACCTCCGGACCACTCCCGATTTTTTGGTGAAAGGAAAGGATTTCTTGCTGCATTTGCCAGAATCCGGGTTGGGGATTCATTAACAGATGGGGCACCCAAGTCAAACAATAAGTAATCATGGGAATACAGCCCAAATACCCAATGATATGCAGGAGATTGAGGGTGGTGAAATGGGTTAAAGGGACTTGCTGAGATTTCCCATTTCTTAGTTGATTGGAAGGCTGGACGATCGCTTTCGCCCATGCGAATAACCACAGGAGATAAATTCCCAATAAAAAGCCCAATCCGTTCCATTTTATCCCGGCAGATAATCCGAAAAAGATGCCCGCTAAAATGAGAATTTGCCAGCGAGGACGGCGATTATGGATAAAATCGCTGACGCGATCGCTGACCAGACGAAGCAAGCGAAACCGACTCCCCCGATAACTCCGCAAGTGGCGCACTCTACGCTGTTTGGGTTGGGGATATTCTTGTAAGGCGAGTAATACCAATAACTGTCCCAATAACCCAAATAAGACTAAATAAATATTATTTAATCCATAACGAGATTCTACTAAAAATAATCCATCTAAAGCGGCAAATAACGCCGCGATCGCGCCATAACTGCGGCGATAGGTTAAGTGATAAGCGATCGCCCCAATCACCACGGGAATCAACGAACCCGTTAGGGCATTGAACCAACGATAACTAAATGTCGTTCGTAAAGATCCCGTTAAAGTATTGCTCATTTCTTGTCCGAAAGGTAAATGAGAACCGAGCCATATCCCCACGGCTAAAATGAGTTGACTTAAAGGAGGGTGGGCATTATAAACCGGTTCGCCGAGTAAGTAGCGATTGGCAAAAACCGGATAGTAGACCTCATCAAAAACTAATGTATTAAATTGTTCCAATCGCCAAAACCGCAATCCCAAAGAGAGCAGAAAAATTCCCGCCAAAGCGAGTTTAAACCAAGGAAATACGTGCAAAACGGGTCGTCGATCGAGATTCACGGGATGGCAGGATTATCGAGCGGATTCATCCTTAATACTTTATCCTTCCTCCTTCCTCCTTCCAAAATTTCTTCATCCTCCATCCTTTCAGAATTCCTTCCCGTTTTTAATCCCGACTAATTTAGTCGGGTATGTTTGACAGTGTTTTTCCGGATGTGCTAAATTTTTTTCAACTCGTAGATGGAAGGAGAAAATCCCATGACTCAGGCGATCGCCACTCAGCCTCAAAGTCCCTCAGCCACCTTTACCAAGCTGGTTTCCAAGGAGGGGGGCTATGAATACGACTTACTGCCGATCAATATTTGCGAAAATACCTTCGCCCCTTTAGAGGTCAAATACGATTACGATGCCATCCGTCGCCAAGTCAGTCGGGAAAGTATTGCTGCCGGTCCAAACTCCATTTGGCGTTATCGTCCTTTTCTGCCCGTTGCCACCGATAATGTGATTGATGTGGGGACGGGGATGACTCCTTTGGTGCGATCGACTCGTTTGGCTCGTCGTCTGGGTCTGAAAAATCTGTATATTAAAAATGATGCGGTGAATATGCCGACCCTCAGTTTCAAGGATAGAGTGGTTTCGGTGGCATTGACCCGCGCCCGGGAATTAGGATTTACGACTGTTTCTTGCGCCAGTACTGGAAATTTAGCCAACTCTACGGCAGCGATCGCAGCTCATGCCGGTTTAGAATGTTGCGTGTTCATTCCGGCGGATTTAGAAGCGGGTAAGATTTTAGGCACCCTGATTTACAATCCTACGGTGATGGCGGTGAAGGGGAATTACGACCAAGTGAATCGTCTCTGCTCGGAAGTGGCCAATACTTATGGTTGGGGCTTTGTTAATATCAATCTTCGTCCTTACTATTCTGAGGGATCTAAAACTCTTGCTTTTGAGGTTGCGGAACAATTGGGCTGGAAGTTACCGGATCACATTGTTGCGCCTATTGCGTCCGGTTCGCTCTACACCAAGATTTATAAGGGCTTCCAAGAGTTTGTGAAAGTCGGCTTAGTGGAAGATAAGCCCGTTCGGTGCAGTGGTGCCCAAGCGGAAGGCTGTTCTCCCGTAGCGCAGGCATTTAAAGAAGGTCGGGATTTTGTCGCTCCGGTTAAACCCAATACCGTTGCCAAGTCCATCGCGATCGGCAATCCTGCAGATGGCGTGTATGCTCTCGATCAAGCACGGAAAACCAACGGTCACATTGAATCCGTCACGGATCCCGAAATTATTGAAGGGATGAAATTATTAGCAGAAACTGAAGGAATCTTTACAGAAACCGCAGGAGGAACGACCATTGCCGTTCTGAAAAAATTGGCAGAAGCGGGTAAAATCGATCCCGAAGAAACCACAGTCGTTTATATTACCGGTAATGGCTTGAAAACTCAGGAAGCCGTTCAAGGTTATATTGGCGAACCCCTTACCATTGATGCCAAACTCGATAGTTTCGAGCGAGCTTGGGAACGGGCGCAAACCTTAGATCGCGTGGACTGGCAGCAAGTTTTAGTGTAAGCCAAAACAACAAGTAAAGGGTAACGAGTAAAAATATGATTACCCATTACCCATTACCCATTACCCATTACCCATTACCCATTACCCAAAACAAAATGGCTGTTAAAGTATTAGTTCCAACGCCCTTGCAAAAATTCACCAACAACGAGGCAACAATTGAATCGAGCGGTGGCAATATTACCGAATTAATTGATGCTTTGGAAACCAGTTTCCCCGGCATCAAAGAAAAGATTTGCGATGAATCGGGAAAACCCCGCCGCTTTATTAATTTCTACGTGAATAGCGAAGATATTCGCTTCATGGAGAACGAAAATACGGCCTTGAGTGACGGGGATGAAGTAAGTATCGTTCCCGCCGTCGCTGGAGGCTGAAACTTTTTCAAGTGAGATAAGGACGAGTCAAGTAAAAGGATGCTCGTCCTTATTTTTTTATAGCTATATCGATTGGCATCGATGCGAACGCAAAGATCCGAGGGGCAAGTCTTTGCTCGGGGGAAGGCATATCGAGGGGAAACTCATGTCTAAATTAACTAACCTTTTATTCAAAGCATTGCTTCAATCCTTTGCACGGCGCTAGTTAAGGCAATCTCTCTCCAAACAAGGGAGGTTGTTTTTCAGAATCAAATTAACTAGAGTTAAGAAAAACAACTTATCATAGGCCAGATTTCTGAGAGGTTTTCTCTTTCCTGCAGCACTTATGAATAAGCCGCCAAAACGTCCCGATCGCCGCCATACTGCCGAAGAATATCGCCATTCTCCGCCCGCCGATAGAGGGGGGATGAAACGCGATCGCCAAGATCGGCGTGCCTATCCAGACCGCGATCGGGACAGTCTCTCGAGCATCGCCTCCCGAGAGCGGTACGAGGCAAGTCCCCAGAAAACAACTCCTTTGCGAACTTCGAGACGGACGTTTTCCCCTGCCTCAAAATCTCCGTCCAAGTTTGCCCATCCCCGCCCCAAAAAGCCTGCGCCAACCGATCTGCCCCCCGAGGCACAATCTCTCCCTCAACCCCAAAAACAGCGATTAAATTGGCTGTTGGGCTGGCAATTCTGGGGGAGTTTGGTGGTATTGCTCTCGGGGGCGACGGGATTTACCGCCACGGCACTGCTCTTGAAAATGCCAGCCG
>JBFRWJ010000425.1:0-9862 GCA_051439525.1 Spirulina sp.
TTGAGTCATTTGGTCATGTTTAGTTCTCGATTTTCGCGTACCGGGTTCATTGGGATAGTTGGCATTATTCTACTGGTAGGGTGTCAACCCCGACAACAATGGCAAAGAGAAGTCCGAGGCCAGATCGACACTTTTTTGCTCTGTTTGATTCCCCACTGGTCGATGGATTCCCAGTTTCCCTTACAACCCACCCCCGACACTCATCTTAACGGTTGCGGTGAGCTGCGAGAGACTTTGGGACGCGATGAAAAACTCTGGGGAGAAGCGTCCGATCGCGAGACTCTTCTTGTGGCGATCGATCGCAGTTTGCAATATCTTAATTCTTCTTCTGCCCGTCGCGCTTATCGTCGCTATCCCATTCCCGAAATTACGCGAGATCGCGTCCTTCTTAGCTTACAACGCTTTCGCGCGCTTCTCTTGGAGTCGGATTCCCCCCAAGACTTGCAAGCCAAGGTACAACGAGAATTTGTATTTTATCAAGCGATCGGCAGCGATCGCCTCGGGACGGTTTTATTTAGTGCCTATTTTGAACCCATTTATCCAGCCAGTCGACTCCCCACTTCAGAATATCGCTATCCGATTTATCAACGTCCTCCCAATTTAAACCGTTGGCCGCTTCCCCATCCCCCCCGCAAGGCCTTAGAAGGAGAAGATGGCTTGCAAGGATCCCGGGGAAAATTAAAGGGATTGGAACTCTTTTGGCTGCGATCGCGTTGGGAAGCTTATCTCATTCACATTCAAGGATCGGCAAAACTCAACCTCACCGATGGCACGCAAACCACCGTCGGTTATGCGGGAAATACGCGTAAAAATTATACGAGTATCGGGGGAGAATTGGCGAAAGATGGGAAAATTCCTCTCGAAGAATTGACCTTACCCCGCATTTTTCAATATTTTGACGAACATCCCGAGGAATTAAACGATTATCTGACTCGCGATGAAAGTTTTGTCTTTTTTGCCGAGAAACACGGGACTCCAGCAACGGGAAGTATTGGCGTTTCTTTGAGTGCCAAACGATCGATCGCTACGGATAAACGCTTGATGCCTCCCGGTGCTTTAGCGTTAATTCATACCGCCATCCCCGAGTTTAATGCCCGAGGAGAATTAGTCGAAAACCATTTCAGTCGTTATGTTTTGGATCAGGATACGGGAGGGGCAATTAAAGGAGCGGGACGAGTGGATTATTTTGTTGGAAGTGGCGAGAAAGCTGGAACAATTGCCGGCTTGACCCGCAGTTACGGACAGTTATACTATTTGCTGTTGAAGTAACTTTTGCGTTTTATCCCTCATTCAATTTTATGGTATTATCGATACGAGGAATTAAGTCGGTGACAATCGTGGAGAATCAAAATTCTTAAGCGATCGCCCCTCCAAAGCAATCCCAACTATTCCCAGACGATCGCGAGAGTTTTGCCTCGGGTTTGCCGTTAGAGAAAACAACTAAAATTATTATGACTTTGCCCAATTTTCTCATTGTCGGGACGGCTAAAGCCGGAACGACATCTCTTTACAACTATCTCAACCAACATCCTCAAATTTATATGAGTCCGGTCAAAGAACCCAATTTTTTTTCCTTTGCAGGAAAACAGCCGGATTTTTGCGGCCCCAAGGATGACGAGGCTTGGACAAATAAATACTCTATTGTTGAATTTTCAGCCTATCAAGCTCTTTTTGACAAGGTGGATGGAGAAAAAGCCATCGGGGAGGCTTCAACGTTATATCTTTACATCCCGGAAACCCCCAAATGCATTCAGAAGTATCTGCCAGACGTTAAACTCATTGCGATTCTTCGCCATCCCGTCGATCGGGCTTTTTCCCACTATTTACATTTGCGACGATCGGGTCGAGAATGGTTAACGGATTTTTCCCTTGCCTTGGAGGAAGAAGAAAAACGTCGGCAACAAGGTTGGGCCCCAGCTTGGTCCTATCAGCAATTGGGATTTTATTCCCAACAACTCGAACGATATTGGCAAATTTTTCCCCGCGATCGCCTAAAAGTGTATCTCTATGAAGACTGGCGGGACAATCCCGTTAATTTTCTGCAAGATTTATTTGCATTTCTAGAAGTTGACACGACATTTCAACCCGATATGTCAATTCGGCACGGTTCGGAAGCCGTAGTTTGGAAAAATAATACGGTCAGAGATTTGTTATTGAAAGAGAATTCATTCCGAAGTTTTGTTAAAAAGATTATCCCCTCTCACATCCGCAAACCGATCGCACAAATGTTGTGGCAGACTAATAAAGCTAAAGTCCCTCAACTCACGTCAGAACTCCGCCAAAAACTGACCCCTCGCTTTCGAGAAGACATTCTCAATCTGCAAGATTTAATCCATCGAGATTTGTCTCATTGGCTTGCTTAAACTTTAGTGATTAGCTATTTTTGCATGGTAAATCCTCTGTTCAGTCTTGAATTTTTAACGTGTTATTTAACTCTTACGTCTTTATTTTTTGTTTTTTGCCGAGTGCTGCGATCGTATTTTTTGCCCTCTCTCGATTCCATTTGACCAGATTAGCGCTCATTTGGCTGACTTGTGCTTCTTTATTTTTTTATGGTTATTGGAATATTGCTTATTTACCGCTTCTGCTAATTTCAATTACGATTAATTACCTCTTGGGTAGAACAATAGAAAGAGTTGAAAATTCTCGATTTTTTCTCATCTTAGGGATTCTCTTTAATTTAGGATTATTGGGCTATTTTAAGTATAGCCAATTTTTCCTCAATTCTCTTCATCAACTTTTTGGTTTTCCAGTTCCTTCGGTTAATATTATTTTACCTTTAGCAATTTCCTTTTATAGTTTTACTCAAATTGCCTATCTAGTCGATGCTTTTCAAGGGAAAACAAAAATCTATCACTACAATTTTTTATCTTATAGTTTATTTGTTTCTTTTTTTCCGCAACTGATTGCCGGGCCGATTTTACGTTACAATGAACTATTACCGCAGTTTCAGAAATTGCGAATCTTTATATTGTCTCAAAAAAATCTAGCCTTGGGACTGACATTATTTATATTAGGACTATTTAAAAAAGTGGCGATCGCAGATAATTTATCGCCTTGGGTGACGGAAGTTTTCAATCATGCGAGTGAGGTGACTTTTTTAGAGGCGTGGGTGGGGACATTCGCTTATACTTTTCAATTATATTTCGATTTTTCAGGTTATTCGGATATGGCAATTGGCTTGGGATGGATATTTAATATTCATTTACCGATTAATTTTAATTCTCCCTATAAAGCCAATTCGATTAGAGACTTTTGGCGGCGTTGGCATATTACTCTATCTAATTTTCTTCGAGACTATCTTTATATTCCATTCGGGGGCAATCGTTACGGTCGAATGCGTCAATATGTTAATCTATTAATGACAATGCTTTTGGGAGGATTATGGCACGGTGCGGGGTGGAATTTTGTAATCTGGGGAGGACTGCATGGTTTGGGTCTTGTTGTTAACAATATTTGGCATAATTTTAATCTATTTTTTCCCAAACAATTAGGCTGGTTAATGACTTTTCTTTTTGTGACTATCGGTTGGGTTATTTTTCGGGCACAAACATTACAAGATAGTTGGGAAATTCTCAAAACGATGATGGGTATAAATCCTCTAATTTTTCCTGAAAATTATGCAAGAATTTTAAATTTTCTACCCCCAACTACCATCCAATTCAAAGCTGGAAACGAATTTCTGTACTTCCCCAATATTGGTATAGAGAGTATTGCTTTAATTTTTGCTGGACTGTCGATCGGCGTGACTTGGTTTCCCAATACGCAGGAAATAATCTCTCGATTTAAACCCAATTTATGGATTGCATTAGGGATAAGTATATTGGGACTTTTCTCTTTATTATCGATGAATAAAGTATCTGAGTTTCTCTATTTTCAATTCTAGAAATGATGAAAGAGTATAAACAATATAATTTATTTTTTGTGGGATTTTTGGGAGCGCAAATCTTGGCGATCGTATTTTTTAATCTCTCGGTCGATCCCTATAACGTGCTGAAGAGTCCTCACATCAAAGGTTTTAATCAAGCAAAACCCGAACAAGATACTCAAGTCCGTCTTTTCAAAGCAATTGAAATTACTCGACTGAAACCCAAAACAGTTCTCTTGGGAACATCAAGAACAGATGTCGGTTTGGATGTAACTCATCCTCGGTTAGAACAATTAACTCCTGTATACAACTTGGGTATTTTAGGAGCAAATATGTACGAAACCAAACGCTATTTAGAACACGCGATCGCGAATCAATCCGACCTCAGACGGGTGATTTTAGGAATTGATTTTTTTGCTTTCAATCACAATCGTTCCGATAAAGCTGATTTTCGTGAAAATCGTTTAGAAATTGAAGGAATAAGCTGGCAAGATTGGCTAGATCTTGCCTTTTCTCTTGACACGGTAATGTCAAGTTGGGAAACAATTGTTATCAATCGCAAACACCCTCATAACCGTCCTTATTTGGATCGAGGTATGAGAAATGAAGACAATTTTCTTGAATTTGTTCTCCAGAAAAAACCGATCGCGAAGGCCTTTCAATTCTCTCTGAAAAAATTCCTTAAAGATCCGCAAATGTATGGAAATTATCAACTTTCTCAAAAATATTTAAAAGATTTTGCCGAGATTGTCGCAATTTGTCAGCATAATCATATTGATTTATATGTCTTTATTTCTCCATCTCATGCAACCCAGTGGGAAGCGATTCATGCTGCTAATCTTTGGTCTGTTTTTGAAGACTGGAAGAGAGAAATTGTCAAAATTAGTCCGGTTTGGGATTTTTCAGGTTATCATGCGATCGCAACAGAACCGATCGGTAACGCGATGGAGTATTATCTCGATAGTTCTCATTATAGAAAAGTGGCAGGCAATTTCGTTTTCGATCGCATTTTTCAACACAATCTAGATCGAATTCCTCGTGGTTTTGGTGAGTGGATCGACCCAGATAATATAGAAGACCATTTGCAACGCATTCGACGCGATCGCCAAACTTGGTTGCAAACCCATCCCAAAGATTTAGAAATACTTCGCAAAGCCCGAAGTGAGTGAATTTAGTGAGTGAATTTAGAAATTCTTCCTTTCGGGAATTTCACAAGCAACTTCCAGCCAAGAATCGGCCATGCGATCGCCTAATTCGATCAAACCATTGGAGTCAAAATGTAGGTTGTCAAAATAGCGGGTTAAGTCGATTGTTTCCACCACTCCGGTGTGGGAAATCATACGAGAGATTCTATCCTGTGCTTCGCGAATGACATCGCCATACTGAAATTCTCGCTCGGGATCGTAGGTTTGATGATTATTGGTTAGAAATATTTTACCATAGATAAAAGGTAGATTAGGACTAGCAAAATCTTGACGAATTTTTAAGATCAAGTTCCTTAAATTTTCTTCATAATTCAGTGCCATATTCAAATCATTTTTGGCATCGGATTCTCCTTGCATCCAAAAGAAACCTGCAACTTCGAGAGAATAACCTCGAACTTCAAGCATTTCTCTCCCTTGGCGAATTCGTTCTTTCATTAATGAATAAAGCGATTCTTCAACGTGAGGATTCCATTCTCGATCTAAATTCGTGCCATTGACTGAATATTTAATTAAAGCAACAGTTTCTCCCAAACGATTGGCAAGATTGAGTCCGAGAGAAATTTCCGGGCCGAATCCTTCTCCATTATCAATACGACGAGTAAACGGTAAGGGTTCTGTAGGAGGCTGTAGCATGACCCATCGATCGTGGCGATCGTACCATAAAACATTGGGTTGAGTTTGCTGTAAATGAGGAGGAAGTTCGGCTAAATCTGAGAATGTTCCCACCATATTAGATTGACCGGCAAGAATAAATAGTTTAATCGATAAAGTCTCGCTTTTTGGAGGTTTAAAAAAACGACATCCAGAAGGGATTTGACTGCTCCCTTGACTGGGTTCTAAAACAATCGTTAAAGTGCTTAAAAATAGTCCAATTCCTAAAAATCTTAAATTGAGCATCAGTTGAAGTTGTTTAAGTGGATTTCTCAAGAACGAAAAAATAGTGATAAGGATAAAAACTATCTTGATATTGGTATTTTATATTCAAGCCGACTGTTTTGAAAGAATTGATAATTCTTCGCTTGGGATATCCTCTCAGTCCAATTTCCCAATAATGTTGTTCGGTTAGAGTTTCAGATTTCCAAAATTCTGGAATTTGCCAGAGTAAATGCCGATTTCTTTTTAAAAAAGTAGATTGTAATTGCATTGCCAAAAAAATACTGCGATAAGGCAGTGAAATCACCAAGTACTGTCGAGTTGCATCCGATAATTTTTTTAAATTTTTCTCAAAGTATTCGTAAGGGAGATGTTCGAGAACTTGAAATAAGACAATTACATCAAAGGTATTTTGTGGAATTTCAAAATCGCTGCTCAAATCTAAGAGAATATCTGGTTCGAGATCGGGATCGATATCTGCTGTTGTCACTCGATATCCGTCTCGTTCTAATATTGTTGACATTAAAGACCGATCGATACCAATTTCTAAGATGTTTTTAACGTGTTTTCCTAATGATTTAATAATCCTAACTTGATTATAGTAGCTAACTATTCTTCGTTTGTGAAGATATTCTTTGCTCATTTTTTCTTCTTTCGATCGCATTACATGATTGATGATTCATGAGAACGCAGCAGTTTGACGTACTGTCTGAGATTCTTAGATCTAGAATTCCAGTTGGGTTCTCTTGCAGCCGATCGCTCCGAGAGAAACTGCAGAATTTGCCGGGCTCGATTATCCCATGTTAGGGTTTGTACATCTTGGAAAGCACGTTCGGCAAGTCGATCCCCCAGAGCGGGATTTTCAATTAAACGCACAATTGCTTCTCGGAAAGCAACAGGACAATCGGATTGGGCAAGTAAAGCATTTTCTCCATCTCGCAATACGGTTTGAATGGTGGGTAAGTCCGAGGCAACGATCGGTCTTTTGACGGTCATATAATCAAACATTTTCAACGGACAAGTCGATCCGGCTAATTCCCAAGTTTGACTGGTGGGTAGCAAGACAATATCTGCAGTATATAAATATAATGCTAGTTGAGATTGGGGAACGTGGCCGATAATTTTTACATTTTTTAAATCTTTTTCCAAGCATTGCGATCGTACTTGCTTGACCTCTTGCTCCCAACCCCCAACGAGAATAAAATGATATTGCGGGAGCAATTTGGCAACCTCTAAAATGGTGGGGATTCCTTTATACTCATACAAATGACCCGAATAGAGAATAATGGGTTGCGCTGAGGACAAAGAAAGGGATTGACGTGCCAGAGATTTGCTTTGATAGGGGAGGAGATTTGTCATGTCGGTGGCATTCGGAGCCACAAAGATTTTCTCGGGCGGAACTCCCAGCGCGATCGCGCTCTCGGCAATTTGAGGTAAAGTGACGATAAGACCCGCCAAATTGTCATTTTTGAGTAATTTTAGATAGGGAGAACGCTCTTCAATCAGTTCGTGCCACTCCCAAAAAATAGGTAAATTCATATTAAGAACAAATTTGACGAAATCTGGGGAGCGCGTATAGACGATATCGGGCGCTTTTAAACAAGTATAAAGTAATGCTATCTTGTAATAACCTCGAGGAGCATAATAGTCATTAGGCAAAGGATACGTAACTTTCCACTGTAAAGGGAGACGAATGATTTTCAATCGAGTCTCTAATCCATACCACTCTTTAAATTGGCGATCGCAGCCTCGGAAAAATGACAAAATATCGCCTCGAGTTACCAGTTCAAAATCCTTGAAGTCCCGCGCAAATGCTTGGGACATTTTCGCAATTTGGATGGAGTGGGTGACTTTAGAGGGCAAATTTCCGGGAGAAAGATAAAGGAGTGAGTTCACGATCGTTTTGTTTGTAGCAGGCAAAAAAATTGAGGCTATCTTCAATATCCAGATATCCAGATTTTAGTATATTAAAGCTAGCATAATCTATTTTTTTCAAACATGCCAAAAATTTCTCTGCCAAAAATTTCGATTATTATCCCCGTCTACAATGGCGAACAGACAATTCAAGCCACTCTTGACTCAATTTTATCCCAAAGTTTTCAAGATTGGGAACTCATTATTAGTAATGATGGGTCTACCGATCGCACCCTAGAAATTATCGAAGCAATCCCCGATCCTCGCATTCAGATTATTTCTGATTCTAATGCCGGTCTTTCCGAAAGTCGCAACCGAGGAATCCGGATTGCAACTGGAGAATATATTTCCTTTTTGGATGCTGACGATCTTTGGTCTCCCGACAAATTAGAAGCACAACTCCAAGCCTTAGAAAACAATCCGGAAGCAGCAGTTGCTTATAGTTGGACGGATTATATTGATGAGAAAGGAAATAAGGTACAATCGGGTTTGCATGGGAGTCCCAAAGGAAATGTATTACCTGAATTATTCGTTTGTAATTTTCTCGAAAACGGATCCAATCTTTTAGTCCGTCGAGAGGCTCTCGATCGCGTCGGTTACTTTGACACTTCTCTAACTTCCGCACAGGATTGGGATTTATATTTACGATTGGCTGAATGCTATCATTTTGTCCCCGTATCGCGCGTCCAAATTTTTTACCGGATTTTAAGTACTTCTTTTTCAACGAATTTACCTCGCCATCACTCCCAATGTTTGCGAGTTCTCAAAAGCACTTTAAACCGCAATTTAGAATCTCTCCAACCCCTCTATCATAAAAGTCTAGCTAATCTTTATAAATATTTGACCTGTAAGGTTTTTCTAACTGCAGGTTCTCGAAAAAATGGCCTATTGGCGATTTATTTCGATCTACAATATTTCCGCTATCAAGAAAAACGGTCAGGGCTGAAATTATTTTTAATTCTTTTACTTAAAGGAATAATACTGACGGTTTTAGGTTATCGCAAAAAGCTCGATATGAAAAGAAATTGAACTTTGGTTTAATGACTTGATTGAGATAATAAAAAAAGCTAGAAATACGACTGAGATAAATTTGGAGTTCGCAGGTTGCGACGATGTCATCTTGTTGTAATTTATGCCAGTATTTAATTTTATACTTGAGGGCATTATAAAGATTGCCAAAGACTGTTTTAAAAGCGATCGCTGGTTTTTTCCAATTTTCATGGATCGTCATCTTTAACGGGAAAAAACATAAGCAAGAACCATGAATGAGAGAAATCAAATAATCTCGTTCTAAACGACTGCTAGGAATTTTATGATAAATGTGCATATCTGGATTATACCAAATTTCCCAACCAGCTTTGTATATATATAGCAAAATTTCATAGTCTTCCCCTCCTAACATTGAACCATCTACCCGACCAATAAAACGAAAAGTTTGAGGACAACAATCTTGCCAGACCTGCTTCCAAACTACTAATCCTGCTGTAGTTGGAAGACTAAGAATTTCCGGTTGATAGAGGTTGGGAAATTCACCGCGTTCGCGAATTGCCAAAAAACCAATAATTTTTTCAAAACTTTCTGGAGGAGCAACTTCAAAATCAGCATGAACTTGACTTCCATAAGCTCCTACTTTAGGATAAGTTTTAGAGAATTTAACGGCTTGATACACCCAATCTAAAGCAGGAACATTGTCATCGTCGAGAAAGCCAACCAACTGTCCTGCGGCTTCCCGCACAGCTCTCATCCGAGCATAAGCAGTACCTTGTCGAGCCTCAAAAAAATATTTTAGGGGAACGCGATCGCTCCATTCCTTTTGATAGCGAAAAACAACATTAGAAGTTTCATCATTGCTATTATTATCAATCACAATGACTTCCCAAGCAATTGCTTCCGTGTTAATTTGAGTTTTGAGTCGCTCCAGAACGAGGGGAATCCGATGCGCTCCATTATAGGTGGGGATGGCAACCGTGAAATCTATCATCGCGATCGTTATCTTAAATTC
>JBFRWJ010000426.1:0-21946 GCA_051439525.1 Spirulina sp.
GTGCAACAACAGTATCATTATACTGCTCATATTACCTTGGGATATTTTAGCGCCAGGGTGGAAACTTTCAATCGCGATCGCTTTTGCGATCTCCTCACCGAATTTAACGATCGTTGGACGGATACCGAAGAAATCTTGACTCTCGAACGCGCAGAACTCTATAAATTTGATGATATGACGCGCTTTTACAAAGAACCGGATTTTCCGGTTGTCGAATTTTAAACGATAGTTTTGAGCCGTTTAAATCATCCCATCCTCGAAGAAAGTTTTGCCATCATCGATCGCGAGATCGGGGAACATGCTTGGACTTCCGCAGAATACGCGATCGTGCGCCGCGCGATTCACGCAACGGCGGATTTTGAGTTAGCAAAATTGGCATACTTTAGTCCCAATGCCATTGAGAAAGGAATAAAGGCCTTGCGCGATCGCGTTCCGATTGTCGTTGATGTCAGCATGATTCGTCAAGGCATTGCAAGTATGGTCAAAAAAACCTTTGGCAATGCGATCGTGACGGCGATCGATCGTTGCGATGTTCCTCTACCGGGTAAAACCCGCACGGAAACAGGACTGATGCGTTGTTTTGCCGAATATCCCGAGGCGATTTATGCGATCGGCAATGCCCCCACTGCTTTACTGGCATTATGTCAAATGAGCCAGAAGTGCGATCGCCAACCTGCTTTAATTATTGGTACCCCCGTTGGCTTTGTCAATGTTGTCGAGTCCAAGCAGAGTCTCGCACAAACGAACATCGAGCAAATTCGCATCGACGGACGCAAAGGAGGTTCTCCGGCAACTTCAGCCATTCTCAATGCTTTGCTCGTTTTGGCTTGGGAAAAACCCATCTAATTTGTATCTTTTGCAACAAAAAATATTAAGAAAAGAAACAAAATCTCGAATTGTAATTTTAACTACAGAAATAGAAACGTCGCCCTCCTAGATTAACAAGCAAATTCAATGCTTCTAGGGTTCCGACTGGGAAAATAAAGATAAAATCTGAGTGACTGGTCCGAGAGAAGCAAGCTAACAAAGCGAGATGGTTAGTAAGTCTTGAGTTGGCTACACGGCGGGATAAAAGCCCGGGAGATATTTGCGATGTATGCTTCATCGCCATATCTTCCGGGCATTGTTCATTTACTATTTTCGGAGAGCATCGATCGCATGAGCGAACCAACAAATGACAACTTCAGCGAAGCACAACGAGCATTAGAAAAAGAAGCACAACTGCCCTTAACCGGCTGGCAGCAGGAAGTCCAAAAAGGTTTAGAATTTGGCTTAGAAGCTGCCGAAAGTATCCGCGATCGCACCATTCCAACCTTTTCTCGCGGCGAACTTCCCCACTATGCCGGCATTAATACCTTTCTCAAAGCACCGTTTGTGGAAGATGCCAGAAAAGTTGGAGAATACGACATTGCCATTATCGGCGTTCCTCACGATTCCGGCACGACTTATCGCCCCGGAACTCGTTTCGGTCCCCAAGGAATTCGTCGTGTTTCTGCGCTTTATACCCCCTACAATTTTGAGTTAGGCATCGATTTGCGAGAACAAATTACTCTCTGCGATGTGGGTGATATTTTTACAATTCCTGCCAATAACGAAAAATCTTTCGATCAAATCTCTAAAGGAGTTGCTCACGTTTTTAGTTCCGGTGCATTTCCCATTATTTTAGGAGGCGATCATTCCATTGGTTTTGCCACCGTTCGTGGCATTTGTCGGCATCTAGGGGATAAAAAAGTCGGCATTATTCACTTCGATCGCCATGTCGATACCCAAGAGACGGATTTAGACGAACGGATGCACACTTGCCCTTGGTTTCATGCCACCAATATGAAAAATGCCCCCGCTCAAAACTTAGTTCAATTGGGAATTGGCGGTTGGCAAGTTCCCCGTCAGGGCGTTAAAGTTTGTCGAGAACGCGCAACAAATATTCTGACGGTAACAGATATTACAGAAATGGGGTTAGACGCTGCCGTAGATTTCGCCTTAGAAAAGGCGTTAGATGGTACGGATTGCGTCTATATCAGTTTTGATATCGACTGTATAGATGCTGGATTCGTCCCCGGTACCGGCTGGCCGGAACCGGGAGGTTTACTCCCTCGAGAAGCCTTATACTTGTTAGGAAAAATTGTTCAAAATGCGCCCGTTTGTGGCTTAGAAGTTGTGGAAGTTTCTCCTCCTTACGATATTAGCGATATTACCTCACTCATGGCAACTCGCGTTATTTGCGATACCATGGCGCATTTAGTTTTATCGGGACAATTACCTCGCCCAGAAAAGCCTGCTTACATTCACCCCGAAGCACAACCCGAATTAGTGAACTGGGAGTAATTTTGAAAGGATGAAGTCTGAAGGATGAAGGAGGAACAATGCACGAAACGGATATGACAAAAGCATTAATTATGACGGTGCGAGATTGGTGGGAATCTCAACCCGAAACTCCTGAAGTTAAAGCCGTTCATTTAATTGTTGGCGAATTTACCTGTGTCGAACCTGCGAGTTTAGAATTTGCTTTTGCCGCACAAACCAAAAATACGTTTTTAGAAGGAGTAACACTAAACATCAAAGAAACACCGCTCATCGCTTTCTGTCACTCTTGCCAACAAGAATATAAGCCTGAATATGGCTTGCAATATTCTTGTCCCACCTGCCGATCGCCAATGGATGATATTCGCTCCGGACGCGAACTGAAAATCGATCGCATTGAATGCAGAGTAAAGAGTAAAGAGTGTAAAGAGTAACCAACAACCAACAACAAATAACAAAATAATGCACCAAACATTTAACGCAGCCTTAGAAATCAATTTATTGCACGCCAACCAAGAAGGTGCAAACCATAACCGCGATCGCTTTGATGAATGGGGAATTACGTGTTTGAATGTAATGAGCAGTCCGGGAGCCGGGAAAACGGTACTTTTAGAACGGACTCTCGCGGCATTAAATCGAGATGTAAATATAGCCGTTATTGAAGGGGACATGACTACCGAACTCGATGCCGATCGCTTGCGAAAATATGGCGTTCCCGTTATTGCCATCAATACCGGGCGATCGTGTCATTTAGATTCAAAAATGGTTGCCGGTGGGATTCATTCTCTCCAACATCAATACGATCCCTATCAGTTCGATTTGGTATTCGTAGAAAATGTCGGCAATTTAGTTTGTCCCGCAGAATTTGAAGTTGGCGAACACGCAAAAGTTGCGCTTCTCAGCGTTACGGAAGGGGAAGATAAACCCCTAAAATATCCCGTCATGTTTCGAGAAGCGGATTGTTTGTTAATTACCAAAATCGATCTTGCACCTTACTTGGATATCGATATTCAACGTATCGAAAACAACATTCGCCAAATCAATCCTCATGTCACAATTATTCCCCTCTCGGCCCAAACGGGAGCAGGAATGGAGACATGGTTTCAATGGGTGAAATCTCAACTGAAAATCTCCAAGCCATCCTTATTGCTGGAGGTTGAACCGATCGGATCGATATATCGATCTAATCTCTAGACAGCGATCGAAGGGTTTAAATTTACAGGCTATTTTTCGCTGGAAAAATAGATCGAAAAGTTCTTTTCAATGGAGTGAAATATCTATCGTGTCAGAGACCATACTGTTTTGGGGAGTGATTCTCTTCCTCTTTCTGACTCTTGGTATTGGCGTTTGGGCATCCAAACAAATTAAAGGCGATAGCGTTAACTTTCTCGTTGCCGGACGCGGGTTAATCTTACCCATTGCCGCAGCAACCTTAATGGCTCAATCCGTCGATTCTAATGCTACCTTGGGCAACACCGATCTCGCCGCAGAATTTGGCTTTTGGGCGGGGGCTTCTCTTCCCATCGGCCTTGCCCTTTGCCTGTTTCTCACTGCCTTATTTTTCGCGAAACCCATGAATCGCATGGGTTTAATTACTTTACCCGATTTCTACCGCGTCAAATACAGTCGCCTGACAGAATTTGTTGCCGCCGTCATTATGGTTTTGAGTTTTGCCTTTTTGTTGGCAGGAAATTTAGTGGCCGGGGGTTATTTGTTCCAATCCTTTCTCGGAACGAACTATCTCGGTGGCGTGATGCTGATTGCCATTATTGTTTTCATTTATACGGCGAGTGGCGGGTTATTTGCCGTCGCTTATACCGATGCCATTCAAGTCGCGATCGCCTTCCTCGGTACTATTCTCTTATTCGGTTTTATTGCCGTTAATTTTGGTTTGGAGATTCCTGCCGATAGGGGGCCTTTCGCCTTGGAACAACTGACAAATCCGAGTGCGGGTGCGGCGATCAATTGGGCAACTTTACTGGCATTGGGATTAGGCGATGTCGTCGCGATCGATTTTATGGCTCGCGTTTTTGCTGCCGATAGTCCGGAAACCGCTCAAAGAGCTTGTTTGATCGGTTCGGCAGGGACGTTAATCATCGGCGTACCCTTCTCGATTATCGCCCTCTCTGCCGGGAACATTCTCGAACAAGCCGGCGTTACCTCCGACGGACCCCTGCTATTTGGACTTCTACAAGGCGTGGTTCCGCCAGCGATCGCCCTTTTAGTCGTCGCTGCCATTCTTTCCGCATCGCTTTCTACCGCAGATGGAGCGATTTTAGGAACGTCTTCAGTCATGGCGCACAATCTTCTCGGGATTCGCCACTACGACCATAACGCAGGAGGCGATCGCTTGCTCTTAATCACTCGCATTATGGCGTTTATCATCACCGCATTGGGGGTTGTTTTTGCCTTGCGAGTGCCGCAAACGGGAATTTTGCTTTTACTGGCCTTCGACACCGGTTTTGCCGGGCTATTAATTCCTTTAGCTGGGGGTCTTTACTGGCCGGGTGCCACCAATGCTGGAGCCTTAGCTTGTATTATTAGCGGGACTCTGACTCGTTTGGTCTTGTTTGTTTTAATGCCGACAACATTTGGAATTGATAATACGCTACTGTATATTCCGAATCCTATTTTCACCAGCGATTTTGATGGTTTTCCGACTTTAGTCAGTCCTTTAGTGGGTTTGGTCGCCTTTATCGCCGTGTCGAAATTGACCAGCAATCGTTCAACACCTCAAGAAAACGCGATCTAGCCAGATCGCCCGAAAATGCGATCGCGTCTTTTTATCGGAAGCGATCGCATTTTTAACAAAAATAATTTAACCTAGGAGCTATCTTTTATGAAACGCCGTCAAATTTTATCATTATTCGCTGTTTTTCTGGCGAGCTTAATTTTAACCGTAAGTTGCAGTCAAACTGCACCCGAAACCTCATCGGAAAAAACAAGTACGAGCGATGCCGAACCCATTGTAATGGGATATAGTACATGGGCGGGATGGTGGCCTTGGGCGATCGCGGAAGAGGAAGGCTTATTTGCAGCCAATAATGTCAATGTTAAATTACAATGGTTTGATAGTTATCTAGCCTCGATGGAGAGTTTGGCAGCCGGAAAATTAGACGCAAATTGTCAGACTTTAAACGATACAATTTCTTTTGCAGCCGATGCAGTTCACGGAGAAGTTGTTGTACTGGTTAACGATAATTCGGCAGGAAATGATAAAATTATTGTTTCTAAGGAAATCAATTCTATTGAAGATTTAAAAGGCAAAAAGGTTGCGGTAGAAGAAGGAGTCGTCGATGATTTTCTCCTCAGTCTTGCTTTAGAAGAAAAAGGAATGTCTCGCGACGATGTAGAAATCGTTGGCATGGACACGGGAGATGCGGCTGCCGCTTTTGTTAATGAGAACGTTGATGCAGTGGGGGCATTTCCTCCATTTTGGCTCATTGCTTTAGAACGAGAAGGCTCAAAAGAACTCATTTCCTCTAAAGAATTTCCCGGTGCCATTCCCGATCTCCTCGTGGTTACCCAAAAGTTAATTGACGAACGACCCGATGATGTTCAAGCCCTAGTGAATACTTGGTTTGATATCTTAGAATTTATGGAAAAAAATCCCGATCGCGCCGACGAAATCATGGCAAAACGGGCAAATGTTTCCGTCGAAGACTTGCAAAAGCTCAAGGAAGGAACGAGGATTTTCACGATTGAAGAAAATTTAGAAGCCTTTAGCCCCGGAGATAGCATGAAACACATGCCTTATGCAGCAGAAAAAATGGCTAAATTTATGATAGATGTCGGCTTTATTGAAAAAGCTCCTCCCTTAGATAAGATTTTCGACGATCGCTTTGTCAAAAAATATGCAGAGAGTAGGGAGTAAGGGGTAGAGAGTAGTTAAACAACAAACAACACATAACAAATAACACATAACAAATAACAAACAACAAATAACAAATAACAAAATTCATGAAATCTCTCGATCTCCAACCTAAGATTCTTAAACCTACGGTTTTCTGGCGCATTGCTGAAGATATTCCCAAACCCCTAACGTGGACTTTGATGGGATTATCGGTTATCATTCCCTTTGGTTTGTGGTGGTTGTTATCTGCATCTGGAATCATTCATCCTAAGTTTTTACCTTCTCCCCTACAAGTGGGTGCCGCTTTGTTGAATCTTTGGGAAAAAGGCTTTCTCCTGCAAGATACAACAGCCAGTGTTGTGCGCGTAACCAGTGGGTTTTTACTGGCTGCAATTGTTGCCGCACCTTTAGGCATTGCCATGGGAGCATTTGCTAGCATTCGCGCTCTTTTTGAACCGATTATCGGCATCGTTCGCTATATGCCAGCTCCCGCTTTTATTCCGCTTTTAATTATTTATTTGGGCATTGATGAAGCGCCGAAAGTTGCTTTGATTTTCATGGGAACGGTATTTTTTAATACTTTGATGATTATGGATGCCGTCAAATTTGTCCCCAAAGACTTGATTGAAATGACCTATACCCTAGGAGGAAATCGCCGACAAGTTCTCTTGAAAGTTATTACCCCCCACGTGATTCCCAATATTCTCGATGCCTTTCGGGTTAATATTGCCGCATCCTGGAATCTCGTCGTTGTGGCCGAATTAATTGCCGCGAGCGAAGGTTTGGGTAAGCGAATTGAATTGGCTCGCAAGTTTATCAAAACCGATGAAATTTTTGCTTGCTTAATCGTACTGGGTTTAATTGGTTTTGCCCTCGATTTATTCTTTCGCTGGATTCTGCGATCGCGTTGTAAATGGGCTTTTGAATAAGTTAACTTCTACATTCTTTATCGGGAGATCGAAAAATGCACTTAGAAATCAATCGACTTAACAAACACTTTCCCACCCGAAAAGGCACTCTCGTCGCTCTCAAGGACATTAATATGCACGTTGAAACGGGAGAATTCGTCTGTGCGGTAGGCGCTTCGGGATCGGGAAAATCAACGTTATTACGATTAATTGCGGGCTTGGATTTTCCCACATCGGGAAAGATTACTGTCGATGGCATGGAAGTCACCGGGCCCGGATCCGATCGCGGCATGGTCTTTCAACGTTATACCTTATATCCTTGGATGAACGTGCAAAAAAATGTTGAATTTGGGCTAAAGTTACAAGGCATTACGAAAAATGAACGTCGAGAACGCGCTTCTTATTATTTAGACGTGGTAGGACTCTCTCAGTTTGCCAAATCTTCTCCCAAAGAACTGTCTGGAGGAATGAAACAGCGCGTCGCGATCGCTCGTTCTTTAGCAACTCAGCCGAAAATCTTGCTAATGGACGAACCTTTTGGGGCATTAGACATACAAACCAAAGAAACGATGCAGCAGTTTCTTTTAGATCTTTGGCAGCGAACGGGTTGTACAATTTTCACGATCACTCATGATGTCGAAGAAGCCGTTTTTCTCTCTCAACGGATTTATGTTCTCACCGCACGACCGGGTAGCATTCAACAAGAGTTAAAAATCACCTTACCGAAAACGCGAGATTACACGATCAAGCGTCAGATGACATTTCATCATTATGTTGATGAAATTATGGATCTTTTGCGAGGGCGATCGGTAGAACTCCCTGTTGCAGTTTAGGTCTCTCAGTACAGGACAAAACTGGCATTGAACTATTCTGTTAATCGATCGCATTGCTTCGGATGAAATTATCGATCGCCTTTGTCAGAATTCATAAGATTGGGTGTGCGACGTGCTATCGATGTCGCACCTTACCACGAGCAGCGATCGTACTTTCCCTAGCTTGAGCTTTGTAGAGTCATTTGAGTCATCGATCGCTTCCCCTATCCTCTCCCCATAAAACCGATTATGATGGGAGAAAACCTAAAGCTGGAAAGTGAGAGTTAGCCATTGGTTTTAACCAATGGTCGTCGAACGCAACGGGTTTTAACCCGTCATTATTCTTAACAAGAAAAAATCAATTGTATGTTAATCTAAAAGAGGAAAAGGAGGTGATGAAGATTGTATGGATGTCAACAACATTTAATCAATGAATCCCCTAATGTAATGGCAATTCTAGAATATATCTGTTCCGAAGCAAACAAGTTAACGAACTGTGGGATTTATTATTGCCGTCAAATGCTGTTCAAAGCGGGAAGATTTTTAACAAGGGGGGCATTGGATAAAGAGTTAAAAAGTAACATTCACTTCAAAGCAATGCGGTCAGCTTGTGCTCAACAGACATTGCATAGCGTGATTGAGTCTTTCAATTCTTACAAAGAGTTATTAAAACTGTATAGGGAGGAAAAATTACACTTTCGACCCAAGCCACCCAGTTATCGAAAGAAAGGAGGGATGGCAGTTGTCAGTTATCTCTCTCGATGGGTCAAATTAATTAATGGTCATTTAAAGTTTTCCCTCGGAAATCAGGTAAAAGCATGGTTTGGAATTGACCATTTTCTCCTACCCATGCCTTCAAATCTAGATTTCAACTCAATCAAAGAATACCGAATTCTACCTCGAAATGGATGTTTCTACATTGAGTTTGTTTATCAACAGTCAGACATTGAACCCGTTGAACCGAACGGTAATATCTTAGGGATTGACCCCGGATTAAATAACTGGATAACTGGAGTATCCAATACGGGAAAATCCTTCATTATTGATGGGAAAAAGGTAAAATCTCAGAATCAGTGGTACAACAAGCAAGTTGCTAAAATCAAGACAGGAAAGCCACAAGGATACTGGGATGATGAACTTGCAGCGATAACCGAAAAACGCAACCGTCAGATGAGAGATAATATTAATAAAGCCGCAAGATTCATTATTAATTGGTGTCTCGCTAATAATGTTAGCAATATCGTCTTTGGTTGGAATCAATTTAATAAAGATGGTATCAATATTGGCAAAAAGAACAATCAAGAGTTTGTTCAAATTCCTACAGCCAAGTTGAAAGATAGAATCTTTCAACTCTGTCAGCAGTACGGGATTAACTTTATTGAGACTGAAGAGAGTTACACCTCTCAAGCTAGTTTTCTCGATGATGATTTTCTACCAAAATACGGTGAAAAACCCGAACGGTGGAAGGCATCAGGAAAGCGGGTTAGAAGAGGTTTATATCAATCTTCTGATGGTAGTCTAATTAATGCTGATTGTAACGGTTCAGCTAACATTATTAGAAAGGTACGCGCACAGTTTGATTTCGATTTAACCAAGGCGTGTAGGGCAGTTTTGACTCTGCCAAAACGGTATTTTTTGGATTCTCTTTCAAAACAATATCGTAAGCGCGTGGAGCGTGGTTTTAACCCGCTCTACGCATCCGCTTAGAATCCACGCGGTTTTAACCCGTGGAGAAGTCAAAGACTCTCATCCATCACACCACCATCATTACCAAAAACTCCTCAAAGAGTCTAGCGATCGCCCCTTCAGCGTCAAGATCGGCAATCGCTTGTACACCAAAAACTTTGGAGAAAAATGAACGAACCCAACCCCACCGATCCGGGATTATCAACATCCCCTCAAACTCCTTCCGGTGCTTCCGTATTGGGTAGCTGCGTGAAGACTGAAGAGTTGGGAAAGGGAATTCTCTTGGAAATGGTGGCAATACCGAGTGGCACGTTCCGGATGGGTTCGCCCAAAGGAGAAGGACGCATTCAAGAAAGACCTCAATGTGAAGTCACCGTTCCTCCCTTTTTTATGGGCAAGTATCCCATTACTCAGGCACAGTGGTGGGCGATCGCGTATCGTAGCGATCTCAAAGTCAAGCGCAGCATTGACCTGAATCCAGCCCTGTTCGACAAGAACGATCGCCATCCGGTGGAACGAGTCAGTTGGTACGATGCAGTGGAGTTCTGCGACCGACTCTCTCGACTGACAGGACGAGACTATCGATTGCCCAGCGAAGTTGAATGGGAGTATGCTTGTCGGGCGGGAACGACAAGTCCGTTCTACTTTGGAGAAGCCCTAGCCGACAATCTCGCTAACTATCGAGAAGAAGCGCTCGATCTAGAGAAATTCGTCCTCGATCTGTTGGGATGGAATGAGGATCGAGGAACGACCTGGGTGGGAAAATTTCCCCCCAATGGATTGGGATTGCACGATATGCACGGCAATGTGAAGGAATGGTGCGCGAATCCTTGGTATGAAAACTACAGGCACGCAGACGACGATGGGAGTGCTTGGGTTGGATATGGAGAATCTCTGTACTCTGCGGTGCGAGGTGGCTCGTGGGATAACAACCCAATATCCTGCCGCTCTGCATCCCGCGAACGCATGAATAGGAGTGGAACTTTCTCAACCGTTGGGTTTCGCGTTGCGTGCAACATGGGAAGAACTCTTTCCCCAGCAATACCCGAGTTCAAAAAGTTGGAAACAGAAGCTGAAATAGAAGCCGAAATAGAGCGACGTGAAAAACTACGTGAGTTGATGGCGGCAAGACGGGCAGCAAGACAAGAGGAGCAAAGGAGGAACAGACAGAGGAGCGCTCGCGATAACCGTAAGGTGTGGATCGACGACGGGTGGCAAATTGGTCGCGGTAATGATGGAAAGTATAGACATTGGTAGGGCTAAAACTGTTGAACTCAGCCACGATCGCTATTCCTAAGTCACCATCTCCCCACTTATCCCGTACTCTCTCCCTGTTCTCAACCGTACTGTTTAACTTGCGGTTGGGTCTTGGCGAGCGCACCTCTCCATACTTTAGAATATACAAACCGTTTCGGGTTGTTGCACCGGGCAAGTGCGATTGTTGAGTGGATTGCCACCGAGAGAAAGCCTTTTCAGATTAGTCAAACTCGCCAAGGGGGTAACATCTACTATTTCATTGCGACTGAGGTCAAACCACGTCAGATTGGTCAAACTCGCCAATGGGGTAACATCTACTATTTCATTTCTATAGAGGAAAAGCTTTTCCAATTTGCTCAAACTCGCCAATGGGGTAACATCTACTATTTTGTTGTCACTGAGGTAAAGATCCTTCAGATCGATCAAACTCGCCAATGGGGTAACATCTACTATTTTGTTGCTACCGATCTCAAGCCACGTCAGATTGGTCAAACTCGCCAATGGGGTAACATCTGCTATTTTGTTGCTACCGATCTCAAGCCACGTTAGATTGGTCAAACTCGCCAATGGGGTAACATCTACAGTGTAAAACCACAATTGAACTGAGGAGAAAAGAGTTGTTACTTTTCTTTACGCTGCGATCGCGTTCGTCTTTGTGCGATCGCCTTTCTCTAAATCAAGAAAGAGAATCAAGATCGATGTTTAATTTTTGCAGTTTTTCTTGTAACCTTTGCAGTTCGGATTGAAATTGTTCTTTCTGTTCTCGTTCGCGATCGCGTTCGTCTTCAGCCAGAATAGCACGTTTTTGTTCCTGCTCTTTCTCCAAGCGTTCGCGATCGCGCTGCTCGACAACCTCAACAAAATCAACAAAACGCTCTCCATCGGGATGAAATAAAGCTAACTCTCCCTCTCTCGTCGTAAATCTTATCCCTAAAAGCGGACTTGTCCAATCCTCCATCACGGCGATCGCTTCCAACTTCTTTCCCTTTCTCAACCATCCTTGTAAGCGATTCTTTTTCGGATTATATAAGTAATATTCCTCAATACCATGCTCTTGATAAAACTTAAACTTGGTCTCCATATCCTTCTTCTTATTACCGGGGGAAAGGATTTCAAACGCCACTTGAGGAGCCTTATTATCCTCCTCCCATTGCTTGTAAGAACCGCGTTCGCAAAGCGTCTCCGAAGGAGTTTCGCCTTTGGGTCGTCCTAACACCACCATCACATCTGGGGCTTGTCTTTGAGGTTCTTCTTGCTCGATAATTTCCTGTTGGGTTAACTTAACCGGATACCATAACAAATCGGCAGCAACGAATACATCGTTTCTGTCCTTAAAAAGAGCATCGAGACCGCCTTTAATGGTGAAAATTAAGCGTAATTGGGTCGTATTGTCAGCCAAGGGTTTGCCGTCACTGTCAGGATAAAGAAGTTCGTCTTCGATGGATGGGGGAGAAAGTTCTTGTACCATGACCTCAAAAAAAGAGTCAATACATTTGACTCCATTATACAGACAAGCGAGGAAGAATCGAGGCGGTGCGATCGCAAACCTCTCCTCCTTGTTACGCATTATTTCAAACTGCGCGGATCGAGAGCATCTCGCAAACCATCTCCTAAGAGATTAAACGCCAGTACCGTTAGAATTACCAATACCGCAGGAGACCACATTAACCAAGGTTGCAGTACCAAAATTGAAGCATTGGTCGCAACCGAAAGTAAGTTCCCCCAAGAGGGATCGGGCTGTTGAATGCCCAAACCGATGATACTGAGGACGGATTCTGCCACAATAAAACTGGGAATCGTTAAAGTCGCCGAGATAATAATATAAGTGGCTGTCTGGGGCAGGACGTGACGAACGATGATGTAGAACGGATTTGCGCCGATCGCCCGTGCCGCATCGACAAACTCTCGTTCTTTAAGGGAAAGCACTTGTCCGCGAATCACTCTTGCCAGTCCCGTCCAACTCACAAAAGAAGTGATTGCGACAATCATGAGAAACCTTTGGGCGCTGGTTAATCCAGAAGGCAAAATCGCCGCCAGTGCCACCAATAAATAAAGTGTGGGAATGGTCATTAACACTTCCACCAAGCGCATTAAAATTGTGTCCCACCAGCCGCCAAAATAGCCAGAAATGCCGCCCACCAGCATTCCAAGGGGAAAAGAAATCACAATGCCAACTAAACCGATACTCAAACTAATTCTGCCTCCAAACAAGAGACGGCTGAATTGATCCCGCCCTTGTTCGTCAGTGCCCAAAATATTGATTTTCCCTTCTCCCACCGTGCCAAATAAGTGAATATTCATCGGAATGCCGGGAAAAATTGCGATCTCGGCAAAATTGGGCGGTAAGGGTAATTTAAGTTGAAACAGATTGTAGTCGCCTCCTCGCACGAAAAGGCGCACGGGAGAGGGTTGGGAAAAATCGACTGCAAGTTCGCGATCGCCGGTTTCGAGATCCGTCGCTCCCTGAATGGTAGGGTAAACGTGAGGGCCGATAAATTCTCCCGACGGATTTTTCCAGTAAATTTGCGTGGGGGGCAGAAGAGAACCATCCCGTTGAAAGTCGTCAATCGGATGATACGGGGCAATAAAATCGGCAAAAATTGCCGTTAGATAAAAAATAAGGAGTATGATTGCTCCCATACGAGCGAGAGAGTTTTTTCTTAATTTGCGCCACCAATCCATATATTTGTTATTTGTTATTGGTTGTTTGTTGTTCGTTTAAGAAGCAATTTGCTTTTGGAATTTTCCGGTTGCCTGTTCGTGTTCTACCACAAAAACATTGGAATAGAGATTAGCCAGAATTTGCTGACCTTCTTGAGTGAGAGAAAGATACTGAAGAGCATCTTGAATGTAAGGAAACACGGCATCCCAATAAAATTTAGCATAATTGCGCCGCAAGTCTCCCGGATTATTGAATCCCATGACTTTATTCGCTCCAGTTTCTTCAAATTCGTAGAACAAAGCGCTAATTTTTTTTAAGTAGCGCGGATCGCTCAATTGGCCGATGAGGTCGGAAGAGCGAATTAAACCGGGATAATTGGACGTATTTCTACCATCATTTTTGTTGGGAATCGGAAAACGCGTTAATTCAATACTACGTTTGATCAATTCTGCATCGATTAAACGATGACCGCCAAAGCGTTCGTCAATAAAGAGCTTGCCTCGGTCTACATGATAGGGGGTAAGAGAAGCATCGGAACACCCGGCATCAATGTGAACCATTTCTCCATTTTTTCCCGTGGCGTAGAGTCGTTCTTTTTCGTTGTCTTGACGACAAACGCCTTTCACGTAGCCAATGTCATGAGAAACGAGAGCAATAATCACGTGCAACCAATCCTCACAAGACACCCCGCCATCGCGAATATGCTTTCCTCGGAGAATTTCTTGACCGACGAGAGTGACCAAAATTGAATGTTCAACATTGTGGTACAAAGCATCGCTATTGGCAATATTTTCCATGGCCATGCTGCCCGCCCAAGCAATTATATCGGCATAATCCGGTTTTAAACCTCCATAGGTTCGGCGATAGCCCTCCCGTAACCTCTGAACGAATTCATCAATGAGAATTTCCGTGGCGTTAAACACGATTTGTCTGTCCCCCTCTACCCAAAATCAAATATCACAGTTTGGCAAGATTTTCTTTTTATCCCCTTCACAGGGAAGGCTTGCCACCCCCTTTTTTTGCTCATCTTAATTCCTTAGTTTAACTTGAACAAAGAACGTTCGGGACAAGGCGGTTAGATTTCTTCCGTTTTTTGGATGGGTTCTGGTTTTTCGAGTTCTTCATTCTCTTTCTCGAGGGAATTTGCCGCTAATTCTGCGATCGCTTGCTCGGTTTCGGTTTTCTCGGTTTCGATTTTCTCGGTTTCGGTTTCTCGATCGGCTTCCTCGTCCGATCGCTCGACTTCTGTGGCAGATTTTTCGCCCTCGATAACGGGAGTTTCTGAGGTGGGAGATTCCCCCTCGGGTTGAGATTCGACAGCTATTGGGTTCGGTTTTCGAGTGGGAATGACTCGACGGATGGGAAGATTAGCGACGAGAGCGGTCATGCCCTCCTCGCTTTCGAGGGAAAATTCAGAAGAGTCCGTGTCGATATCTACATAACGGGCAACAACTTCGAGAATTTCTTTGCGCATCGCCTCAATGCGATCGGCACTCAAGCCCGAGCGATCGTGGGCGATAACCAGCTTTAAGCGTTGTTTGGCGGTAAGGCTAGAACTAACCGTCTTGCGACCGAAAATCTTTTCGAGAAGTTCGCTTAACATAGCCCAGAGTTGTTTAAACATTCATGCGATCGGTAATGGGTAATGGGTAATGGGTAATGGGTAATCGGTGAGAAACTATTCCCTACTCCCTATTCCCTTTCAACTGCGAAAAAAGCGGCGAAGGCGGTTAAAAAGGTTATTGTGGGCTGCCATCAGGTCGAGAAAGGGAACATCTTCCCCCTCCAAACGCCGAGCGATATTCTGAAAGGCGATCGCGGGGAGGGTGAGATTTTTGTCCATGACGATGGGTTCTCCTTTGTTACTGGAAACGATAATGCGTTCGTCGTCGGGAACGATGCCGATGGGGGGAATGGCGAGAATTTCCAGCACGTCCTCAACGCTCATCATATCGTGCAATTGCACCATTTCCGGGCGGATGCGGTTGACGATTAACTTGATATCTTTAATATCGTTGGCTTCGAGCAACCCGATGGTGCGATCGGCATCCCGCACGGCGGTCACTTCTGGTGTTGTCACGACGATCGCTTCCTTCGCCGCAGAAATGGCATTGCGAAAACCCAGTTCGATCCCGGCGGGACAATCGACAATCGTGTAGTCGAAGGATTCCGCGATCGCGCCGACCAATTTCTCCATCTGTTCTGGGGTGACGGATTCTTTATTGCGGCTTTGGGCGGCGGGAAGCAAGGCGAGAGTGGGTTGGCGCTTATCTTTAACTAAGGCTTGGGTTAAGCGACACTGACCGGCGATCGCGTCAATCGCCGTATAAACGACCCGATTTTCCAAGCCGAGGAGCAAATCTAAATTTCTCAAGCCAAAGTCCGCGTCAACTAAGGCAACTTTATGACCTCGTTGAGCGATCGCGCTGCCGAGGTTCGCAGTAATCGTCGTTTTCCCAACGCCCCCTTTCCCAGAGGTAATCACAATGATACGACTCATTTTATTGGTTATTGGTTGTTTGTTATTGGTTATTGGTTGTTGGTTATCCCCCCTACCCCCCATCCCCCCTTCTTTTCCCCCCTTACAAAGGGGGGCTAGGGGGGATGAAGGGGGGATTGGTGACTGGTGACTGTTAACTGTTATCCAGCCAGCTTTCCAGATCGAGGGAGAAAGAATGGGTCTTAAAGAAATTTACCGCCCGAGCGAGACGAATGCCAGAGGGAGTCATGTAAGCAATTTCGGGATAGTAGCCCTCTGGGGGACTTCCGGGGGGACGAGCGATCGCTTCGGCAATTCGCAGTTGGGTGGCTTCCATTTGCAGGGCGAGAATTTGACAGGCGCGGTTGCCTTGGGAGCCGGCATGGGCAATCCCTCGCAATCGCCCCAAGACGAGAATATCACCCGCCGCGATCAGGGTGCTGCCGGGGTTGGCATCGCCTAAAACTACGATTGTGCCGGGGTGTTGAATTTCCGATCCCGATCGCGCGGTGGATTTCACGTATAGGGGAGGCGACCAGTTTTCGGCGGAGGAGTCGGCAGCTTGTTGCAAGTCGGCAGCCATGGCGTGGGTTTGCTGATCTACGGAATAGCCGGCAGTGGCGGCGGCGATGGCGGTTTGACGGCGGCTGGTTTTTACCCGTCGCAAGTCGAGATTGGCTTTGGCGAGGGCTTCGGCGATGGCTTGCAGTTGACGGGTATCGAGGAGGCGATCGGCGGCAACGAGTTCGATGGGGGTGCCGGGTTGCCAAAACTGTTCTCCCGCATTGAGGCGATGTTTGAGTTGTTCCCAAATTTCCGTCCAATGGGCCTTGGCGGGAACTTGCTGGGTTGTGGGAAAAATAAGATGAAGTTGGCCTTTGTGTTTGACCAGACGCACTTGCGATCGCGGGTTAACTAGGGAAATATCTTGTTCCTTTTCCGGCGGGACGGCGGGTTCGTTATTTTGCGGCTCGAGCGGGTCTGGCTGCGGGTCGGCCTCGGTTTCGAGGGACAGTTCGTCGAGGTTATCATCTTTTGGCGAAACGGGATTATCGGAATCGTCGCTCATAGCTGGAGTATATGAGAACTTAGCATCACTCGATCGCCATCCTACCGCAAACGGGCGATCGCTTTCTCTTCGACGGGCAATTTCCTGAAGTTTACGGCTCTCCCCAGCCTGCCCTGAAGCCAAAAAAAAAGAGAGCCACCGAGGTGACTCCCCCAATCATCAGGGTGCATCTACAAATTCAATATAGCATTTGGGGTGGGGGGTGTCACCCCCTAATTCGATTTTTTTCAGAAAAATTTTGGGATAATTCGGCGAGGCGGCAAAAACTCTGGTTAAAATGGGGATATCTCGTACAAAGATACTAAATGTTGCCAGCAAAACAATCCGTCAGGGATCGGGATCGAGATGAACGCGGAAAATTTGGCCGTTGACAGACACGCGATCGCCGTCAACCAGTTTTCGTCTCCGTCGGGTTTCAACTTCGCCGTTAACTTTGACTTGTCCGCTTTGGATCAAAATTTTCGCTTGTCCTCCCGTTGAGGTTGCACCGACAATCTTGAGGAAACCATCGAGTTTAATCACCTTGGGGGTGTCTGATTTGTTGTCCATCTGAGTTTGGGGGAAATATTCGCGATCGCGCTCTTTCTTATTGTCTATGATTCTGGGAAATTTTCTTGCAGGAACGCAAAAAGCGTTTGATAAAATGGGGAGTCGTTATCTTGATTTTCTCGTGCTGTTGCTAAGATTTCTAACACTTCGATTAATGACGTTTGCGCTGAATCAATAATAATATCGAGAAGTTGTGTCAGATCGTTTTCATGATTTTGACCAAAAGCTAAAGCATCAATGTATTGTTTCCGTATGGGGTTACTAATGATAACGATCGGATAACCTTTTCGCAATAATAATAAATTCAACAAAAGTCTCCCCGTCCTGCCATTACCATCTTGGAAAGGATGAATCGAAACAAAACGATAATGCGCTTCTGTGGCATAAACAAGAGGATGAAGAGTGCGAGAATCTTCAGAATTTAACCACGAGACAAAATCGGACATTAATTCTGGTAATAAATAATGAGGGGGATAGCGATAGTCCGTACCTGCTGCTTTAACATCTAATTGTCGGTAACGTCCCGCACTTTCCGGATCGATCGTGCGTAAGATTAAATTGTGAATTTGTTTGATTTCCCATTCCGCGATCGCATTATCTTGTCGCGACAAACTTTCAATATAGTAAATGGCTTCTCGATGTCCGATGACTTCTAAATGTTCGATAAGAGTTTTTCCGCCTATGGTAATGCCTTTTTCTAAGATTAATTCAGTCTCACTTTGCGTTAGGGTATTGCCTTCAATAGCATTAGAATGGTAAGTTAAGCGAACGATATATCGCTTTCTCAATTCAGCAACGACAGCAGCAGGAAGGGGACGAAAATCATCCAACCAACCTTTAAGCGTATCAATTTGTTGTAATTTTTCTTCAATATTCATCTCGCGATCGCGCGGCAAAAGTTTTTCGATGATTTCTCCAAGATTATCAATCTTGAAAGTTCTCAATTTTGCGATAATTTGAGTATAAATTGGTGGAGAATATTCTAAAATCATATTTTTCTTGCGATCGCGAGTCCTCTTTCCGTGCGCGTAATCCTTGTTTCGAGTTGAGATTGAGCGGTCATCTTGGTTGATAGAATCAGTTATCTTTAGTTTAACTGGGTTTGGGAAGCGCGATCGCATTTTTTAAAAAAGTAGTTTGGGAAGTGCGATCGCTCGGTAAAGTTTTGTTATAGTAAAAGGAAAGCGATCGCTGGAGAAAGACAATGCAGCTAGAAGACTATTTTGATTTTCAACGTCCCGATGATATTCGTCTCAAGGGGACAAGAGTAGGAATTGAAAACGTTCTCTATGAGTATATCTATCGCAGTCGGACTCCTGAAGAAATTGTGAATTGCTTTTCTACGATTACTTTAGAGCAAGTTTATGCGACAATACTTTATTATTTGCAAAATAAAGAAGCTGTAGGCAAATATGTTGCGGATTGGTTGGAATGGGGACACCAACAGCGCAAAGCTCAAGAACTCAATCCTACACCGACGATGCTACGCTTGCGGAAATTGAGAGCAGAACAAGAAGCAAAAACAAAAGAAAATAATGCTGAATTATTTACGAGACGAGAATATGAACCCAATTTATAAAAAGCAGTTTGGGAGGCGCGATCGCAAAATTTAAAGAGGATATTATACAATTAATTGGCAAACAAAGATTCTAAATCTCGACGACCATTTACAACTCGAAGAATTTCAATTTTGTCTTCCATAACTCGATATAAAATAATATATCCGTCCAAAGGCAAACCTCGTAAATATGGCTTTATATGAGCGTAACTTCTCCCCATATTCGGAAATTGTGCTAAGTTCTTACATTTTTTGTCGAACTCTCGCAATAGATTTTCTCCTGCATCTAAATTATGCTCCAAGAAATAATCGACAATTTCATTGAGATCGCGAGTTGCTAAAGGTGAGATGATATACTGTCTCATATTTTCTCTTAGCGTGCTTTTTGAAATCGTTCGAGGAGTTGGTTAACGACGGTTTCGCCATCTAAACCCTCTCCGCGATCGAGTTCTTTCTCGGCTTCCTCAACTTTTTGGCGCGTTTCTTCAACCCATTGAATATATTCCTCGTTGAGTTTTTCGAGTAGTTCAAAGGCAGTTTCAATTACAGCGTCAGCGTTGGGAAATCGACCGCTTTCTATCTGTTCTTGAATGAATTTTTGATGTTTGGGCTTGAGCGATACGTTCACAGTTTTTATCTTAAAATAATATAGATTTTTAATTATAGCATATCGGCTGGGCGATCGCATTGTTTAACAAAACAGTTTGGGAAGTGCGATCGCATTTTTTAAAAAAGTTATTTGGAAAGCACAATTTTATCTCTTTTTTCTAAAAGAATATACAACAATCAAGGTTATCAAAGCAAAAATCAATCCTGTCAGTAAACTCAAAGAAAGCGCAACTGAAGGACGATTAATCCAAGATTTAGGGATGTTTAAAAACTGAACAACTGTTGCGACGGGTTGCCATTCTTCAATCTGTTGCGGTACAAATGAAGAAACAGCAGAAGCAGTTATGGAAGCAGAACCCAACCCTATTCCGATAATTCCGACTAATTCTTGAAATTGGCGATCGCGTTGAGATTGTCGGGTTTCGACGATACCGCGAATTGTGTTCAGAAGAGTATCGATCGTTTCGATACCAGCACTCAGGCTATCATAATCGTGTTCGATTTGCTCTTCATAGATTGATGTGCCATTATTGGCAAAGGAGTTTAATAAATGGTTCAGATTGGTTGTGCCAATATTCGTGGCTTGTCCTTCTTTTTCTAACCATTTAAGATTCTCTGAATAGTTGCGCATATTAATTCTGATGCTATTCAGTTGTCCTTTAAGTTCTTTGATTTCATAAACATAGTCTGAAAAGGGTTCGATTTTGTCTTCTAAATGATTTTGCAGTTGTTTTAAGGTGGGTTTGCTTTTGACGAGTTGGATCGCTTTGCGGATTTCTCCAAATTTAAGGGTTAGTTCTCGTTTCAATCGTCGCGTTTGAATATAAGCATATAAAATTTTATTGCGATGGGCAAATGCTAACATCCAATAGTCATAAAATCCCCCCAATATATCGGTAAATCCTTCAATCTTTTCAACCGTATTCGGATAGATCGCGATAACAATATGATGATTGTTACTCATATTATCCCATCGTTGGGGGGGAATCCATATCTCGCTGAGATCGGCTCCTAAAAATTGTCCTCGCGTGCGATGCTTTTGCCAATAATACTCGATATCTTCGTCATTTTTTAAGGTGTCTGAGATAAATTCTTTGTAGATGGCTTTAGCGATCGCGTCCGATTGTTCGGGGTTGTCGGTTTGACAAGATAGCAACCACGTTTTACCGACATTTCCTTCAATAGATTTGGGAGATGGCGAGAAAATTGAGTGACCGGATCGGGAAACTTCTTCTTTGAGTTGTTTAAAATAAGCGATCGCAATATTTTTCTCGTTTAATTCGAGTTCGACTAAGACACCATAAATATCTCCCATGAGTACGGGGAAATAATAGCCAGCGATCGGCAAATCTAAAGATTGACGCTGAACGAATTTATCCTCAAAGGGGTAAACAGAATCCTCATATCTTGCCAACCCGAGCAATTCTGTATATTTTGGATTGGGGGCTTCTTCTTCTCGCTGCAAGGCAATTGCTAATAAATCTCGCAGATCGGGAAAAGGAAAGTTTTCGAGAAACTCTTGTTTTCGTTCTTGTTGTTTTTCTTCGCTGTCTCCCAATCCCTGACGAATATTAAAGAAAAAGAGATCGAGGGTTAAGTTACTAATTTGATAAGTCATGTAGTTGTTAAAGGTAGATAGTAGATCCGCCTTGGATTCATGGAGGCTAAGGAAATAAATCGGTCATTAAATTCTCTTTCTGTATCGAGATCCGCCAGGGATTAAAAATCCCTGTCTCATACGAAAAATCCATTGAAATGGATTGCGAACGCGAGATTTTCCCTCAAATTGATGGGTGTAGTCCTCTTGAGTGGTCGCTGAGCAATGCCGAAGCGAGGACTTAGAGTATGAGACGGGGAATTCTATTCCCCGACGGATCGGAACTGAAAGAGTCATCGTAATTACCGAAATAATTTTTGAATTTTCATCAGAGGACTTTCTCTATGAGACAGGAAATAAAATTCCCTTTTGGACTGTTAGATTCTGGTACATTTTCACAGTTTTTATGGCTCTCATCGATAAATCTATTCTTCTTTTTTCTTTTTCTTGGCTTCATCGACGGGATCTTTACTGGTTAAAGCGGGGATGAGAAAATATTTGCTCAGTTTTAAGGCTTCGTTGTGGAAGATATCTTCTAGAGTAAATTCTTGTTCGTTGGCGAGAATGAGGGCGGATTGGAGGGGGTTGTTAGTGTTATGATAGGCG
>JBFRWJ010000427.1:0-3426 GCA_051439525.1 Spirulina sp.
GTACTATCAATTTCTTGCGGTGCTGCCATAAAAATATCGCCGATATGACTCGCCCATTTCATCGTTTTCCAACTGTTAACGATTTTATAGGTAAAGGGTTGGGCAGTATTTCCCGTGCCGATGGAGAGGACGGCAATCTTCTCTAACGTCAAATCTTTAAGATTGCGTTCTTCTTTGATTTCATCGGGAATATCTGGATGTTGGCTCAATAATAATGCTTCGCTAATCATGGACAAAGTTGGATTATTTGCCCCCACTCCCCCGTCAATATGGGGGAATTTCCAATCGCCGAATTTTTCCTTATCTTCCGGGGCTAATTCATAGGGAGGGAAAAAAGTCGGTGCAGAAGCAGAAGCAACGCAAATTTTCCACAGGGAGATATCATCATACCAGCGATCGCCGAGGTGGGGATGGAAGTTGGTAAATTGGGTGGTATTGCGATAAAATGTATCGTAGGCGAGAATATGAACGATCGGTTTCTCGATCGCCTTGATGGGAGTATTCTTTAATTGTTCTTGCAAGACTTCTTCTAAGCCTTGGTGGCTGTATTTGGGAGAAAAAACGAGCCCGGCAATCAAACTTAAAGGTTCGGGCAGATTACTCGTCCACGGTTTCGGAAAAATACGCTCGCCATTTTGTTTATAGAGATCTATTAATTCTTGGGCGCTTTTTTCTTTGACTAAACCGGCAGCTAAAATCGATCCCGTTGAAGTTCCCGCGATCGCGTCGAAATACTCATGGATTTTGAGTTTTCTCTTCTCCCAAAGATCGATTTCGACTTGTTGTAAAATCTTGGCAGAAATGGCTCCCCGCATTCCCCCCCCATCTAAACTGAGAATTTTGAAAGTCATAATTCTTTCTCCCGACTACTTGTTCGTTGATCGTTCGAGCGATTTGAGTCGCGTTCGAGCCGTAAAAATCATAACAGAGTTTGTCGATCGATACCGGGCAATGATTGATGATTTGTTACAAAGCTCAATCGCATGAGAGTATTGCTGAAAAATGCGATCGCGGTTTTGATCGCACAAAAATCCCTTTTTATTCTTGTAAAAAAGAAATACTCTATTGGATTTTTATAAAAAATTAATGCGGTGCATTTGGCTGTTGCCAGCGCACTCGACAAGAACGACTGATGTTAAAATCTTGGCAAAACGATTGCAGACGGAGTAAATTCTTAAAGTGACTCTTGCCACGGTAACGACGATCGCTATCCCCGCATTTCCTTCCCTAACCTTGGGTTTTATCGTCTTCTTTCTCGGGGCAGAGCTGACCCGGCACATTGCTTTCCTGCGAAACTATAACATCCCCGAACCCGTTTCTGGCGGTTTGGTAGTCGCCGCGATCGCTTGGGTTTGCTTTGCCTTATTCAATGTCGAGATCTCGTTCGATTTGGCAGCACGGGACGAACTCCTCGTCATCTTTTTCGCAACCATCGGACTCAACGCTCGCTTCTCGGATCTCCTGAGAGGGGGACGCTTGCTCGGGAGTCTTTTGGTTTTGACCATCATATTCATTGTCGTGCAGAACAGCGTGGGGACGATCGGAGCCATGCTCTACGGTTTCCCTCCGGCTGTGGGGGTTCTGCTCGGATCGGCTGCCCTCATTGGCGGACACGGGACGGCGATCGCGTGGGGACCGACGATCGAGGCCCAGACGGGATTTGCGGCGGCCAACGAAATCGGGATCGCCACCGCTACCCTCGGTCTGGTCGTTGCTTCCCTACTGGGAGGACCGATCGCTAAATTTCTCATCGAACGCAAACGGCTCAAATCCTCGGAAACAGATGGGGCAATCGTGGGTTTGCCGTTTCGCCAAGAGAAAAGCCATCGCGATGAATTGCGTGGTAGTATCGACCATATCAATTTGATGCGATCGCTTCTGGCCGCACATATTGCCGTAATTTTGGGCTACTTTGCCAACGAGGCGATCGCGGCGATGGGGCTCAAGCTCCCCCTGTTCGTGCCTTGTCTTCTCGTGGCCATTCTCCTGTCAAACACGATTCCCTACCTGTTCCCCCGTATCCAGTGGCCGGCGAGAACCCGCGCCCTTGCTGTGGTTTCGGATTTTTGTCTCTCGATCTTTCTGGCCCTGTCCCTGATGAGCATGCAGCTCTGGACTCTGTCGGGGCTCGGCAGTTCGATCTTGGGGGTATTGGTGTTACAGGGTATTGTCGCGACTGCATTTATCTTGTTGGTTGTCTTCAGGGTCGTGGGAGCCGACTATCAAGCTGCCGTTCTCAGCGCGGGATTTGCCGGTTTTGCCCTGGGAGCAACCCCAACGGCGATCGCCAATATGTCGTCGGTGACGGGGCGATACGGTCCGGCTCCCCTCGCATTTATCATTTTGCCCTTGATCTCTGCGTTCTTCGTCGATCTTGCGAATGCCTTTATTATTCGATTTTTTGTGGCACTTTGAATTTTGAGGTTGGGGGATGCTGAATCTCATTCAGCAACAGCAACGGACGGCTGGAATGCCGGAAATAGTTCCGGCATCGCGTCCTTGCAATTGCATAATCAGGTTGGGGGATGGCGAATCGCATTCGCCATATCCAACCAACCTGTAGAGGAAACCTCAGAATGCCTCGCGCTCATATCCAACCAACCTGTTGAATTCAACAAAGGGTCATGGGTGCGAGGGGTTCGATATCGGGATCCCATCCCCCCACCTGATTCGTCCGCAATACCCATACGGTTGCCCCCCTCTCGAGAAAAATCTTGGCGATCGTATCGCTGGCCAATCGGGGGAGAAGCGTCCGCCAACTTGCCAAACCAATCGACAAGTTTTTTAAGGGGCGATCCTCCAAGCAACTTCCCAAATTATAAGTTCCTGCTTGCCAATCCGCCCTCGCACTGCCCAAGGGCATGAGTTCCCGTTTCAAAGCACCTTTAAGTTTGAGTAACTGTTGCCAGCGTCGAGCCCCCTCGGGGTCGCGACGACTCCATTGTTCTAAGTAAACGCGATGGCGATCGATCTCGCTTTCCAGATAGCGGAGAGAGGCATATTATAAGGCTTGGTTGGAATCCTGAGCGCAATTGTTCGCCGGACCGACATAGGTTGCCCCCGTCCCGTCGCCAATGCGATAGCGTGCCATCATGGCTTCTAATTGCGCGATCGTCGCCCTTAAAGCCGAATTCTTCTGACCATCAAATTCAAAGTCTGCGGTAAAAGCATCCAGCTTGACCAAGAGATCGCAAACGGGACGCGTTCCGAGAAAACCCCATTGGCGATCGCCCATATACAACGACCAGTGCATATTCCCGGCAATCAGTCCCCGGACATTGTGGGTGTAAACTTGATGGTATAGCATTACGCAAATACATTAGGACATTCTCGGAAGGCAGCATCAATACAATCTTGAAGATTATCAAATTCATGTATTCTCTGTTTCATCCAATTTTTAAGAACGAACCACCACTGCTCGATTTT
>JBFRWJ010000428.1:0-5313 GCA_051439525.1 Spirulina sp.
GCTGTTAAAGGTGACCCTTGACCCAATTCTGAAAGCAGAGGAGAAGCGATCGCGATATCTCCAGAAAATACTGCTTCTTCATAAAGTCCAGCCACCCAAGTTAGCACGGTAATTTGTTGTTGTCTGGGGTCGATAATCCAATATTCGGCAATTCCTCGTGCCTGGTATTGCGATCGCTTGTAACGATAATCTCGCTCCTCATTTTCCCGTCCCGGACTCACCACTTCTACAACTAATCGAGGAGGCAGCATATCTGGCATGACAATTGAACGAGTTGCCCCCTCCATTATACGTGCTAACTCCTCGGTCAACACGACTAAATCCGGGAGGCGTACTGTCGATCGACTTCCACTAACCGCAATTTCTAGCCCGATCCGCAAACAATAAAAAGAAATTCCCAATTGCAAGAAGTAGGCAAAGAGAAAAGAAGCAATTCTTTGATTGCGATCGCTTTCGCTCGTCATTAATAATAGCCTCCCATTCTCTAATTCGTAACGAGCATCCGTAGCATCATCGTAGTTCAGAAAATCCTCTAAAGACATGATTTCAGAGGTCATTCCTTCTTTTGCGATTGTTGCGTTCGTCATGCTTATCGGTCTCCTCTAGTAGATGATACTCTTGCATCGTAGCAAAAATTGCGAGCTTATGGATAAGTTGCAGTGCGGGACTGGTAATTTTGCCATAGCGATCGCATCAACTCGATCGCTTGCAGCTAAAATCTGTTCGTCAGACAGAGATTCAATGGGAAAACTGGCGATCGCTTCCTTAACTAACTGCAACAAAGCATCTTCGAGTTTCTGTTTTCAAGCAGCAAAGTCATAAACTGGAGTCTCAACAAAACGGATGGGTTTGCTTTGATTCAAAATAATTTGTTGTAATTGTTCTACCGTTGCAGGAGAAAAAAGCTGTTCTCCTGTTTCTGGGTTGACTCTTGCAGGAACATTTTCAATTAAGAAAAATTGACCGTCTTTTTCTAAAACATAGGTAACAGTTGTTTCAATCAGTGTTTCTTTAAAGTTGTGACTCATCTTTCTATTTCCTCTTGGTAAAATCTTGATTCCATTGGTTGATATCGGGTTCGTATAAAGTAATAATTTTAATCAAAGGACGAGAGGGATAACTACAATGAATGTGTAGAATGCGATCGCTTGAGGTTGAGCCACAAATCAGACAACTAGGGAAATATTTATCATCTGGATAATCCTCGATAATTTGCCCGTTGGCGATCGCTTCTTTAATTTCATCAATTCTAATCCCTCTCAGAATCGAGCGATCGACAGCGTGTTTGGATAACTCAAACTCATCCCGATCTATTTTTTGACGGATCTCCGTTATTAATGGTGACATCAATAAATTATAGCAAATTGACTCGGTATTTTTCCCAGTTTTGAAAATTTAATAATTATTCATTCACTAAACTTTGCTGCATTCTTCCCAACCAATCAATTAAACTTTCTAACTGTTTCTCCGGTTTCATAACTCCCAATCCTCGCACCGTAACTTTTTTGGGAGAATAAACAAAACGCGAGATTAAATGCTTGGGAATGTTTTCTCTTAATAATCGCCATGCAGGTTCTTCCATCGGCGTTTCTAAAATAACGTGTTGTTTTCCATCGGGTTTAATGCGAGAAAAACCGAGAGATTTGGCAATTTGTTTTAAGCGAATCACTTGGATGAGTTGCAGTGCGGGACTGGGGATTTTGCCATAGCGATCGCGCCAATCTTCTTCAATATATTCTAACTCTCGAGGGGAACCCGCCGTCGCCACTGCCCGATAAGCGGCCATTTTTTGTTCTAAGTCAGGAATGTAATCATTGGGAATAAATGCGGTTAATTTCAAGTCTACGCTCGTATCGTCAACTTTGGGTATTTCTTGTCCTTGAACTTCTTGAATGGCTTCCTGTAACATGGACATATAAAGATCGAACCCAATTGCAGTCATTTGTCCCGATTGTTCCACCCCTAAAATATTGCCCACCCCCCGTATTTCCATATCCCGCGTCGCCAATTGATAGCCCGATCCCAACTGGGTAAATTCTTGAATGGCTCGCAATCTTTTCCGTGCCGTATCCGAAAGTTCTCGCTTGTTGGGATATAATAACCATGCGTGTGCTTGGATGCCCGATCGCCCGACTCGTCCCCGCAATTGATAGAGTTGGGATAAGCCAAATTTTTGCGAATCTTCCACGACGATCGTATTCACCCGGGGAATATCCAAACCCGATTCAATAATGGTCGTACAGACTAAAATATCCGCCTCATTGTTATTGAAAGAAAGCATGGTCGCTTCTAACTCATTTGCCTCCATTTGTCCGTGAGCGATCGCAATTCTCGCACTGGGAATCATCTCTCGTAATTGTCCCCCAACTTCTTCAATACCTTCGACTCGGGGAACGACATAAAAAATCTGTCCTCCCCGATCCAATTCATTGCGAATGGCTGTCCGAATCACTTCAGGATTATAAGGAGAAAGATGGGTTTGGATGGGACGGCGAGAGGGAGGAGGAGTCGTAATCAAACTCATCTCGCGAATACCTGAAAGGGACATATAAAGCGTCCGAGGAATTGGCGTTGCACTTAAGGTTAAAACATCGACTTGGGTTTTAAAAGATTTAATTTTTTCCTTTTGATTAACGCCGAATCGCTGTTCTTCATCGACCACTAAAAGACCTAAACTCTTAAACTCTACAGCTTTGCCTAAAAGCTGTTGCGTCCCGACAACGATATCGAGTTCTCCGGTTTTTAAACGCTGTAAAATATCCTTTCTTTCCGATGCCGTGCGGAAGCGATTCAATAAGCCAATATTTATCGGATAAGGGGCAAACCGTTCTTTTAAGGTATGATAGTGTTGCTGGGTTAAAATGGTCGTCGGCGCTAAAAAAGCCACCTGTTTGTGTGCCGTCGTAACCACCTTAAAAATAGCTCGAATTGCCACCTCTGTTTTCCCAAAACCGACATCTCCACAAATCAAGCGATCCATCGGGCGATCGCTTTCCAAATCCCGTTTCACATCTTGGACGGCTTTCAGTTGATCCGGGGTGGGTTGATAGGGGAAAGAGTCTTCAAATTCTTCTTGCCAAGGGGCATCGACAGGATAGGCAAAACCTTGTTGTTTTGAGCGTTGGGCGTAGAGTTTTAAGAGATCGACGGCAACTTTCTTAATTGCTTTTTGAATGCGTTTTTTCGTGCGTTCCCAGATCTTTCCCGTCATTTTATTGAGTTCGGGTTTTCCCTTTCCGGTTTGTCGAAAACGGGACAAATTATCTAAGGAATCCGCCGGAACGCGCAAAATTCCATCGGCATATTTAATGGTAATATATTCTCGAAATTCTAGGGTTTCTAGTCCAACAAATTGCCCGACTCCGTGATGCTTGTGAACGACATAATCTCCCGGGGTTAATTTGTTGACATCCACCTTTTTAGACGTGGCGCGGCGACGCTTGCGAATATAGGTGGGACTGGCAAGGACGTGCTGACCAAAAAACTCGCGATCGCTAATAACAACAATACGAAACGTGGGTAAAATAAAGCCTTCTAATTCTGCTAATCCCGAATATTTCACGGCAACGGCGGTATTTTGAAGATGCAAGCGATCGATGGCCGGATAATCTTTCGGGTTGGGAACGAATTGCGCTGCACAATCGTGTTCTTGAAGCAGGGCGACAGAGCGAGAGGGTTGGGCAGAAATCAACCAAGTTGTATAATGATTTAAAGTCATGCCGTGATAAATTTCTCGCTTGCCCCGTAGAATTTCTGCGAGCTTGGCAAATTGATGAGGAGTGGTGGGAATGGGACGACTGGCTAAGTTCACACTGGGAAGCGAAGATTTAGTCTTTTCTTCTGCTAATTCCGACAATAATAAGCAGGAAAATTTCGTGGCGATCGCTTCCCAACAATCATCAAAAGCAGCATGAATTTTGGGAAATTCTTGGCGATCGATAATTGCCCCTTTCCACTGTTCTTCTGCGTGTTTGACCCAGAGATCGCTATGGGCGCAACATTGTTCGATTTCATCGATCGCAATCAGAGTATTTTCCGGTAAATAATCCAATAAAGAAGCAGGTTTTGCAAATGCCAACCCCAAAAAACGGCGCATTCCTTCGGGATAATTTCCCTCGTGAAATAATTCTCGTTCTTCTGGGGTAAAAAATTCCCTAAAGCGATCGCTCAGTTTCCCCGTTTCTTTATCTTTAAGCGCATCGGCAATAATAGGAGAAAAACTGGTGGGAGTGAGAGATAGCGTTTCAATTGTATCGAGCGATCGCTGTGTCGCCGGATCGAATTCTCGCATCTTTTCCAACTCATCCCCAAACCATTCCAAACGCACGGGAAGTTCCGCAGAAACGGGAAAAATATCGACAAGATCCCCTCTCCGGCTCCACTGTCCTTCCATCTCTACCAGCGAAACTCGTTCGTAACCTAGCTTAGTTAACTGGCGATCGCACGCTTTTGCCTTCATGGTCATGCCAATGTTAAAAGTCAGACAATAAGGCGCAAATGCTTCTGGTGGCGGTAAGTGAGGCTGCAAAGCTCGCTCCGTCGTCACAATAACAAAACTAGATTCGTTATTGGTTGTTGGTTGTTGGTTGTTGGTTGACTCTTCCCCCCTTCCTTCTTCATTGATAACTGATAACTGATAACTGATAACTGATAACTGTCCCCAAATCATCTCGGATTCGGGGTCAAATGGCTCGTAGGGGGACGCTTCCGAGGTGGGATAGAACAAAAAGTCTTTCCAACCCATCGCCTCTAATTGAGCCGCCCAGCGCCCGGCTTCTTCTAAGGTGGCACAGACGATAAACAGATTCTTTCCCTCAGCACGGGCTAGGGTGGAAGACACCAACCCTTTGGGCAAGCGTGGAATACCATTCAGTTGCAAAATGTTCTGCTGTTGGAGTTTGGCGCAGAGCTCGCGGGTGAGGGGCGATCGCGTTAGGGTGCGAATGACAGAGGATAGGGCGGCCATCTCGATTTGGGGGCGATGGATCTACAACAAGTTAGGATAGCGCGTTTGCACCTCTTTCGGGTGGCGATCGCGAATGTAAAGAAATATTACGGTTTGGCAAAATTGCTTCATAGGGGGTGACACCCACCACCCCAAATGCTATATTAATGCTTGTAGATGCACCCTGATGATTGGGGGAGTCGCCAAAATGGTGGCTCTCTTTTTTTGGCTTGCTTATGTTCGCTGCAATGTAAAAAAATATTACGGTTTGGCAAATTTTTTCCATAGGGGGTGACACCCACCACCCCAGATGCTATATTAATTCTTGTAGATGCACCCTGATGATTGGGGGAGTCGCCAAAATGGTG
>JBFRWJ010000429.1:0-11437 GCA_051439525.1 Spirulina sp.
GTGGTCTTCGATCCCCAACGATTGCTCTTTTGGGTGGCAGCCGGGGAGGTGCCGATCCCGGAAAATCCCTTTACCTGTTTCTCTTTGGGGGAAATGCTCGGCCTGCCGGATGCGGAGTCCTGTCCGTCCCCCGCAATTAACTGAGTTCCTTCCCGTCTGCTGTTATTCGAGGTGAGAATTTTCCCATGCGATCGCTCCCAAAATGGCTCGACCCCAGATATTTACTGCCGAGTTTTGCCCTAACAATCGCCAGTATTTTCTGCTGTGCTGCGAGTACCCGTGCCGCCGAAATCGTCTTTTTAAGGTATAAAAACATCAGAACGACGGTTCCTTTTCGCGATATCGAAGATTTTGCCACGGATGGCACAACCTCAGAAGCCCTGCAAGCCTTTTTAGAAAGCACCTCTCTGGCACCCGATCTGATGGCAACTCTCCTCGCGGCTGAAATTCCCGATCGGGGGATTCCTCTGGGTCCGACGGACGTGCAGTTTGTCCTCTTCCAACTCAATAAACTGGTGGGAGATCCCTTCGATCGCGAGGAACCGGAGGCACTCGCGCGATCGCTCCGGTCTGCTTACTCAGATAAGAATTTGTCAGTTCTGGAAATCGTCAGACGATATCCGGAATCTGAGGTACGCCTCGATTTGGGACGCTTGAGCCGAGTGTATCGCGATGTCGATCTTTTTGTGCAACGACTCTCGACCTTGTTTGCTTTCTTTGAAGAACTCCTTCCCGATCTCGTTTGCGAATGTGAGGTCGCGACTGCTCGAGAAACTCTTCTCTCGCAGGACAATCTCGCGATCGCGGGGGTTAAAGGGCAGGATAAGCCAGACTGCGATCGCTCTGAAAATTTTCCGGCAATGGGGGAAGAAATGATGGGATTTCCAGCTCGAGAGGCATCCTCTCCAGTCCGAGAAGAAGCGACAATCTTGGCTCAATCTTTTTCTCCAAGACCCTCGAGAACGGCAGAAGAGGTTATTTTGGTCTTTGGCCCGCTTCAGTTTAACTTTGCCATTGCCGACCTGACGACTTTCGCCGAAACGGGGAAAGTCCCGGAAGGTTGGAAATTTTTTATGGCACAGGCCAACCTCAAACCAGAAAATTTACAGACTATCTTGACCTCAGAAACCGAAGTGGATCCCCTCTTCATCCATCGCCTCCTGAACAATCTTTTGGGGGAATATGCTTTATTCCAGCTTGGTCGAGTGATTCACACGCCTTCTCGCACGGCTAACGTCCAGTCACTCCGGAGTGCCATCGTTTTATCCGCCTTGGATGACGGGAAAATCTCCTTGCTGGAATTCTTGGGAAATTTTCCCACCCGACAGGCGATCGTGGAGGTGAAAGAATTAATTGGGGTCGGGAAAAGTTTGCAGAGAAGAGGGGTTGTTCCCTCGATAACCGGGAATCTGGAAGATTTGCTGGTGGAGATTCAAAGAGCGATCGCCGAGGACATTTGCGAATGTAAAGATCCCAAGACCATCTCGCGAGGAGTCTCCCGTTAAATCAAAGAGTCTAACGGGAGAGGAATATTCTCCTTAAGTGTAGAGATAAGCCTGTCGCAATTGCCAGTTGACATCGCGATTGACTTCACTTTGAACGCGGTTGCCCCGCAAACAGTGTTCTAGCTTGATATCGTCAACGAAAAACTTAATTTCGAGGGAGCGTCCCCCCAAGGCCACTTCATTGACCCAGACCCTCGGATCTTGCCACTCGTTGCGAGAACTCTTGAAGTCTTCCCGCAGCCAACTCCGGATGACTTCAATGGCATCGTCGAGACGGGTTTCTTCTCCAGAGGGATCGTTGAGTTTGCGGAATAATTTATTGAGTTTGAGCTTGAGCAAATTGAGTTTTTGTTCCCACTCTTGGGGTAAGGCTTCTTTATCTTCTCGCATTAAATCCGGATCCTGCAACCAAGCTTCGTACCACCCTCGAATTAAACCGATTAATTTTTCCGAACCCAGATCGCTCGGCATTTCTTCTAAGCGTGCCTGTCGGGTGCGCCGTCCAACCCGTTCGGCCTGCACCTCCAAACCCACATTAGTGCAGATTTCCAAGAAATCTCCTTGAATGGAACGAATTTCATCCAAATCCAATCCCCCCTGTTCGAGCAGCTCGATTTTTTGAGCGAGGAGATTGAAATCTTCTTCAACTTTGTGCAATTGGAGATTAACGGCTTTTTCTGCCAGCAAGCGCTTGCGTCCGGCCTCCCGTTTGGTTTCGACATTTCCCGTTGCGCCGGAAAATCCGTAGAATTTATCGATGAATTCGAGTTTGCGATCGATTTCTCCCAAAGTATCCGGATGAGCGAGAACCACCGATTCGATCAAAGCGATCGCTCGAGCGGGATCGACATCGGCTTTGAGGGGAATGGCTAAAGAGTAATAGTAGTGAGAAGTCGGACGGCTGAGGTTGACGATTTCTTGGCTCTCGAATGCTCCATTGGGAAGATAGGTTTGACAGTGGGTGTCAATAACATACATTTCTGTCACCCGCAAGCCGATTTTCTTAATCACCGCACGAGAACCATCGGGTAAAGCAATCACATCCCCGAACTGGAAAGGTGTATCGATCAAGAGAACCAAACCACTGGTAAAGTTGGCCAGAATATCCTTGAGGGCAAAACCCAAGATAAAGGAAATCCCCCCGATCGCGACCCATAACCCGCTTAAATCAACGCCCAAACTTTGGATGACCACCAAACCCCCCACCAAATAGATGAGGAGCGGGAGCGTGCTTTCGAGGATGGGAACGAGGACATCATCCCACATGGCCTCGCTTTGTTCGGCATACTTTTTCAGGGCGTAGACGATTACTTCTGTAAATAGCCGCGCGACCCAAAAGGTCACGGCTACAGCGATCGCGGCGTTGAAGACATTTTGCACCCAAGCGTAGTCTTTCAGGACTGACAGTCGGGATAAGGCGATTTTCAGGCTGATGACGATCGCAACGATAACCGAGGGCAATCGCGATACATTTAAGGAGACGAGGGGCAAATCATTGCGCAGGCGGCGAAACCACAGGCGCAGGATAACAAAAAAGAAAATATAGAGAGCGAAAATAACGCCGGCTGCGATCGCTAAGTCTTGGAGGAGAGCATTGAGCTCTTCCGGTGGGACGGCGATCGTATCCTGTAGAGCTTTGGGAAAGGTTAGGCGAAATACCATCTTAGGTTATTATTTTTGAGCATTACCTCCGATATTCTACTAATTTTTCTCCCTGTTGAATATTGCTGGAAATCCTTTGGTAAAGTATTTCAATCTCTTGCAACAATTCTCAACACTTTCTTCATCAAATCTTCATCTTTGTTAAATTTCGCGATCGCTCGTAGGAAATAAAGAAACTTGCCATTGAGAATTGAGAACATAGCAAGTTTCCCCTCAAGTTTTTCTTAAGTGTAGAGATAGGCCTGTCGTAATTGCCAATTCAAGTCGCGATTGATCTCGCTTTGGATGCGATTGCCGCGCAAGCAATGTTCTAATTTGATATCGTCAACAAAGAACTTCACTTGCAGGGTTCGACCGCCCAAATCGACTTCATTCACCCAAACTTTGGGATCTTGCCACTCATTGCGAGAACTTTTGAAGTCCTCCCGCAGCCAATTCCGCAGGGTTTCAATGGCATCGTCGAGGCGGGTTTCTTCCCCAGAGGGATCGTTGAGTTTGCGGAATAACTTATTGAGTTTGAGTTTGAGCAAATTGAGTTTTTGTTCCCATTCTTGGGGTAAAACTTCCTTATCTTCTCGCATCAAATCCGGATCTTTCAACCAAGCCTCATACCAAGCTCGAACCGAGCCGATGAGTTTCGTTTCTGCTGGTTTCTCTTGCATTTCTTCGAGTCTTGCGTTCCGAGTGCGTCGTCCCACCCGTTCGGCTTGGACTTCTAAACCGGCATTATCGCAAATTTCCAGAAAATCTCCTTGAATGGAACGAATTTCATCGATATCCAGTCCCCCTTGTTCGAGAAGGTCGATTTTCTGCGCGAGGAGTTCAAAGGATTGCTCGATCTTATTGAGTTGAACGTTAACGGCTTTCTCCGCCAGCAAGCGCTGTCGTCCGGCTTCTCGCTTGCGATCGGCATTCAGGGTCGTTCCCGAACAGCCGTAAAATTTGTCGATAAACTCGAGTTTGCGATCGATGTCTCCCAAGGTATCGGGGTGAGCGAGCACGACAGATTCCATTAAAGAGATTGTCCGAGCGGGATCGACATCGGCTTTGATGGGCAGATTCAGGGTGTAGTAATAATGGGAAGTGGGACGGCTGAGGTTGGTGATTTGCTGTCCTTGTAACTGGCCGTTGGGAATATAGATATCGCAGTGAGTATCGATGATATACATTTGTGTGACTCGCAGCCCGATCTTTTTAATGATGGCACGCGAACCACTGGGTAAGGTGACGACATCGCCAAAGCGAAAGGGCGTATCGATCAAGAGCACTAAACCACTGGTAAAGTTGGCGAGAATATCTTGCAGGGCAAAACCCAAGATAAAGGAAATCCCCCCGATCGCGACCCAAAACCCCGTTAAGTCGATGCCCAAACTTTGGATAAACACCACACCCCCCACCAAATAGATGATAACCGGGAGCATGGTTTCGAGGATGGGAATGAGAACGTCATCCCACATCGCCTCGCTTTGTTCGGCATATTTTTTCAGGGCGTAAGCGATAACTTCTGTGAAGAGCCGGGCGGCCCAAAAGGTTACGGCGAGGACGATCGCGCCGTTTAAGAGATGTTGGATCCACTCGTAGTTTTTGAGAACGGCGAGTTGGGATAGGGCAATTTTGAGACTGATGGCGATCGCAACGATAACCGAGGGCAACCGCGAGACATTTAAGGAGACGAGGGGCAAATCGTTGCGCAGGCGACGAAACCACAAGCGCAGGAACACGAAAAAGAAAATATAGAGAGCGAAAATCACTCCCGCAGCGATCGCTAAGTTTTGAAAGAGTGCATTTAACTCTTCCGGGGTAACTTGTACGGCTTGAGGGAGAGTTAGGCGAAAGACCATCGCGGGTTTTTGTTTTTGAGGATTACCTCCGCTATTCTACAAATTTTTTCCAGCTCTTGAATATTGTGTAAAAATGTTGAGTAAAATAATGAAGGTATTGCAATCATTCTCAACATTTTCGTTACACAAGGACTTCTCTAGGAGGTATAGCGCCCGTGTCCACAGACGTACTGGAAAAACCTGCACTGGGTCAAAAAACCGCAACCGTTCGCAAGATTGCCCCGCGCTATCGCGTTTTGCTGCATAATGACGATTTCAATTCCATGGAATACGTTGTCCAAACCCTCATGAAGACGGTGGGAGGACTGACGCAGCCCCAAGCCGTCAGCATTATGATGGAAGCGCATAACAATGGTGTTGCTTTGGTCATTACCTGTGCGTTGGAACCGGCGGAATTCTATTGCGAAACGTTGAAAAATCACGGTTTAACCAGCACCATCGAACCGGATGAATAAGAAAGGACGATTCTGACGGTTTCTCGCGTACAATTCCCATCGAGGAGATCCCTTTGCCATCAATTCGTTTATTTGTTGTCAATCGCCCGGCACCGCAAAGGCTGGGTATTTTTGTTCTTGCTCTCGCGATCGCGTGGCTTCCCCTCGCCATTCCGTTACATTTTTTGCTGAGTGACGATGCCAATTTGCGCTCGATTGTTACTCTAGGAATTCTTTATCTGGAATTTCTCATTTTACTGCGTTTGTGGGGTGAAAAAATCTGGCAAATCACGTCTGTTTTTCCCCATTATGGCTTGGTTTGGCACCGAAAAAACGGGATAGAGTTTATTAAGAGTTTAGCGATCGGGTTATGGATGACGCTCATCTTATTTGCGTTGATGGTTATTTTGGGTTGGGCGACACTCAAGCCCTCGAATCATCTTATCGCGGTTATTGGTGAAGGGTTATTGATGTCCGTGGCGATCGCCTTTGCCGAAGAATTACTATTTCGCGGTTGGTTTTTGGATGAATTAGAACGAGATTATTCTCCTTCCCTGGCTTTATGGGTGAATGCGCTCATTTTTGCGGCGGTGCATTTTCTCAAACCCCTTGAGGAAATGATCCGAACTTTTCCTCAGTTTCCGGGATTGGTTTTGTTAGGCTTAATTTTAGTTTGGAGCAAGCGCAAGTTTAACAATCGTTTGGGGAGCGCGATCGGATTGCACGCGGGTTTGGTTTGGGGCTATTATATTATCGGAGTGGGGAATTTAATCGAGTATCGCGATCGCGTTTCTCCTTGGATTACCGGGGTCGATCGCAATCCGTTAGCGGGATTGATGGGGCTGTGTTTTTTAGGAATTCTTGCTGTTATTGTCCGGCGAATCCCAGATCGAGCAACAAGAAAAATGAATTAACATCCAATTTACTGTTCACTGTTCACTGAAATGATGAAATCCGGACGAACGATCGCGATCGGCGATATTCACGGTTGTTCCCTTGCCTTTGATTTACTCTTGGATGCGATCGCCTTGCAACCGGAAGATATACTTATTACTTTAGGAGACTATATCGATCGCGGTAATGACTCGAAAGGAATTCTCGATCGCCTCATTTCTCTGCATCAAAAAGGGCAATTAATTCCCTTAAAAGGCAATCACGAAATTATGATGCTCGAAGCACGCCAATCCCCACAAAAAGAATGGTATTGGCGGCAATTTGGCGGGGAAGAAACTTTGGCATCCTATACTCCCCCCAAACAAGAGACAAAGTTAGAGAGTATTCCCTCGGAACATTGGCAATTTGTAGAGAAAACTTGTGGTAAGATTTGGGAAACCGAAACGCATTTTTTCGTTCATGCCACCGTCGATCCAGAGATTCCTTTAGATGCGCAACCCGAGCATAAGCTCTTTTGGGAAAAATTGAGAGTGCGAGGCGCAATTCCTCACCGATCGGGCAAAACAATGGTCTGCGGTCATACCAAACAAAAAAGTGGCAAACCCGTTAATTTTGGTCATGGCATTTGTATCGATACATGGGTATATGGTGAAGGTTGGTTAACGGGTTTTGATATTGATAGTGGAGAAATTTGGCAAACCAGTCAACGAGGAGAAACTCGCCTCGGTTGGATTGATGATTTTCGGGTGTAGAATTAGCAAAGGAGATGGGCGATGAAATCTGGACGAACGATCGCGATCGGCGATATTCACGGCTGTTCTCTTGCCTTGGATTTACTTTTAGATGCGATCGCCTTACAACCCGAAGATACATTGATTACTTTAGGAGACTATATCGATCGCGGCAATGACTCGAAAGGAGTTCTCGATCGCCTCATTTCCCTGCATCAAACAGGGCAACTAATTCCCTTAAAAGGCAATCATGAAATCATGTTACTCGAGGCACGTCAATCCCTGTATGAAGAACGACATTGGCGACAATCGGGAGGAGAAAAAACCTTACAATCTTACGTTGCGCCGGGGCAAACCGCAACCTTAGAAAATATTCCCATAGAACATTTTTTGTTTATGGAAAAAACTTGTTGTCATTTCTGGGAAACCGAAACTCATTTTTTCGTTCATGCCAATGTCGATCCCGATATTCCTTTAAATGCTCAATCTGAAAATATACTCTTTTGGGAAAAATTGCGCGGCTCGGTCGCACATTATTCGGGTAAAATCATGGTTTGTGGTCATACCCCGCAAATCAGTGGCAAACCCATTAATTTTGGTCGGACAATTTGTATCGATACGTGGGTATATGGCGAGGGTTGGCTGACGGGTTTGGACGTGAAAAGTGGGAGAATTTGGCAAAGCAATCAAAAAGGACAAACGCGATCGGCTTGGATTGACGAATTTACGATCTGGAGTTAGAGAATTATTCTGGATTGCACGCGGAAATATTGGCAAAAACCTGAAAACTTCCTTAAGATTGTCTCACAAGATAAGAAGTGAACTCCTGATGATTATAAACTTATTGAAAGTATCATCATTGGGAGCAAAGATCGTGAGTGACAGAACCTACAAGATTTTAAGTTTAGATGGAGGCGGTTTTCGGGGGGTAATGTCAGCAAGAATCCTCCAAGCCTTGGAAGAAAAACTCGGTAACAAATCATTACAGGAGTATTTCGATCTGGTAACGGGAACATCGACGGGTTCAATTTTAGCAGCCGGAATTGCTTTGGGAAAAACGGCCAAGGAACTATTGCACTTGTACGAGACAAGAGGGAAAGATATCTTTCCCGATCGCATTAGAAATAGACGAAAACTTTTAAACATCACTCGCGGCATTTTCCCCATTGCGCTTTATCCTCATGGAGAGCCAAACATGAAGAAACAAGGTTTAGCAAGCGTCTTAGCCGAGGAACTCGGCAATCAAAAAATTTATGAGCTGGAAAAACCCATCCTAGTCATTCCCGCCTATGATACTTGGAATCGCAAAACTTGGTGGTTTGCGAGTAATAATTCAGATTCACAACGGCAATGGTATGATGGTATTCCCGTTTGGAAACTCTGTGTTTGTTCGGCTTCGGCTCCAACGTATTTTCCCCCTTATAATTTAGAGATTCCCAAAGATGAAAAAGTGAAAAAACCTTTAAAAGAAGGTCAAAAGGTCAGAGAGGCATCGACGGGATTAGATAAATTGCCTTTTATTGATGGAGGCGTTGCTGTCAATAACCCAGCCTTGGTGGGAATCGCCCATGCTCTGCTTTTGCCGACAGATAAGGACAGCGAAGGAAAGTCCCAATGGAAGAACCCCGAACAATGGCAAGATATTACCATCAGAAAGATGTCTATTCTGTCGATTGGAACGGGGGAAACGACGCAAAAATTTACTTACGAACAAGTTAAAAGCTGGGGAATGGTTAAGTGGGCAACACGACTCGGAGATCTGTTTATTCCCGCACCCAATGAAATTACCGAATCAGTTTGCTGGCAAATCATCAGACGACAAAACCCAGACAATGCCAAGCGCGTGTTGCGCCTAGATTTTGCGATCGATACCAATAAAGAGGAAGACAAGGACTTAGAAACGATTGATGATTATCGTCTCTATGACCGCTTTGTTAAGGTGGCAGACAATTACTTGAATAATGGGACAGTAAGAGTGGGAGACAACGATTTTATTACACCGAGTGAAGCGATCGCTCGGTTTATTGATAATAATCCTTGACTGTAGTAGAATTAAGCAGGCGCGGTGGGAGATCGAAACTTAGGTGGATTTTGATGAAGAATCGCAAACAAAATAACTCAATGAAAATTGCCATTTTATCCCAAGATCCTAGATTGTATTCCACCAAGCGCCTCAAAGAAGCAGGAGAACAGCAAGGTCATAAAATTCGGGTGGTAAACTACCTGCGCTGTTATATGAATATTACATCTCGCAAACCGACGGTCGTTTATAACGGTCACCCTTTAGAATCTTTTGATGCCATTATTCCTCGCATCGGTGCGTCGAGAACATTTTACGGGACGGCGGTGGTGCGTCAATTTGAAGTGATGGGGGTGTTTAGCGCGAATGATTCTCAAGCGATTTCGCGATCGCGGGACAAATTGCGCTGCTTGCAAATTTTAGCGCGGGATGGGGTCGGTTTGCCCGTGACGGGATTTGCCCATGCCACTCAAGATATCGATGGTTTAATTGAAACGGTTGGAGGTGCGCCTTTAGTGATTAAACTTTTAGAAGGAACTCAAGGGATAGGGGTAGTGCTCGCAGAAACTCGACAAGCTGCCAAATCCGTGATCGAAGCCTTTCGCGGTTTGGATGCTAATATTTTAGTGCAGGAATTTATAGAAGAAGCAAAAGGGTCGGATTTACGGTGTTTGGTGGTAGGAGGGAAAGTGGTAGCCGCTATGAAGCGACAGGGTGCAGAAGGGGAATTTCGTTCCAATTTACACCGAGGCGGCAAAGCAGAAGCTGTTAAACTCACCCCGGAAGAACGAAGTACCGCCGTGCGATCGGCTAAGGCAATGGGGTTGCGGGTGGCGGGGGTAGATCTATTGCGATCGCATCACGGGCCCGTTGTCATGGAAGTGAACTCTTCTCCCGGTTTGGAAGGCATCGAAAAAGCAACGGGAATTGATGTGGCCGGGAAAATCATCGAATTTGTAGCCAAAAATGCCGCTTCCGGTAAACCTCGCGATCGCATTCCCTATTAACAATTATCAATGAACAATGAACAATTATCAACGATCGGTTATTAATTAGTTAAGTTAGTTGTTGAATCCCTCTTATCGTAATGTTTTCGCCTTTGTTCCTCAAAAACGCCAACGCGTGGAGATTCCCGTGGCGAGACTTCCCACGCAAACCTTACTTTCTCTTCCGGTTACGGTCATTCACGGTCGCGAAGAAGGGGCAATCTTGTGGCTGAGTGCGGCGATTCACGGGGACGAACTTAATGGAGTGGAAATCATTCGCCAAGTCGTCCAGCATATCCGTCCCGAAAATTTGCGGGGAACTTTAATCGCCGTTCCAATTGTGAATATTTTTGGCTTTCTGCAACAATCTCGCTATCTTCCCGATCGCCGAGATTTAAATCGCTGTTTTCCGGGGTCTCCCAAGGGGTCTTTAGCGTCTCGCCTGGCTCATTTATTCATGGAAGAAATTGTCAGTCGCAGTACCCACGGCATCGATCTGCATACGGCTTCCGACAGTCGCATCAATTTGCCTCAAATTCGCGCTAACTTGGAACGCGAGGAGACTTATCGTTTTGCTCGGGCATTTGGGGCTCCAGTGATGATGCACTCGGATACGCGAGATGGTTCTTTGCGAGAAGCAGCCGGACAAAAAGGAATCCCCGTATTGCTTTACGAAGCAGGAGAGGCATTGCGTTTCGACAGGGAAGCCATTCGCATTGGGGTGGAAGGGATTTTTCGGGTCATGACGGCTTTAGAAATGTTAAGTCCGATTACCATCAATCCCGTCTCGGAATCCGTAGAAGTGTATGCTTCTAAATGGGTTCGTGCTTCTCGTAGCGGAATGTTACGCTTAGCCGTGAGTTTAGGGGAACGGGTGGAAAAACGTCAAGCGATCGGGACGATTTTTGATGCTTTTGGCGATAAAACGGTTTCCGTGCGTGCCAATGCAACGGGATTAGTCATTGGTAATGCGCAAAATCCTTTGGTGAATCAAGGGGATGCGATCGTTCATATTGGAATTTTATAATTGGTTATTTGTTGCTGGTTAGACTGATTCTAATGTTTCGCTTTCATGGCGATCGACTCTGACAATTGACCACAATCTTAGACTTCCCCAAGAAATGCGATCGCCAATTGTCGGGGGACTGGCTTGATACTCTATAATCGCGATAATCGCGATCGCAATTTTCCGGTTGGTTGGGGTACAGTCGATGAAAGATGAAAATAGAACGACGATCTTCATCCCCATTGCTGCTATGTCTTCCCTGAACCGTCCGATCGCCAATCTTTTCGGGAAAGTTCCCCTGCGAGTTCTCCTCGTTGTCCCTTTCGTGCTGCAAATTGCGCTATCGGTGGGACTGACG
>JBFRWJ010000430.1:0-4572 GCA_051439525.1 Spirulina sp.
GCGATCGCACTATTTAAAGATGTTCCCGATATGGAAGGCGATCGACAATATGAAATTATGACCTTTACCCTCATGTTAGGGAAAACTGCCATTTTTCAGATTTCTCGCGCGATCGTTACCCTCTGCTATTTGGGTATAATAGTAGCGGTAATCTTAGGTTTAGCGGGGGTGAATCCTTGGCTCTCGGGTTTGGGGCATTGTATGCTGTTGGGATTGCTCTGGTGGCGGAGTCAACAAGTCAATCTGGAGGATAAAAACGCGATCGCCAGCTTTTATCAGTTTATCTGGAAACTTTTTTTCCTCGAATACTTCTTATTTCCTATTGCCTGTTGGTTGGGGTAAAGTTCAAAGGTAAAGTTCAAAGCTCGAGGGTTCGCGAAAAATTTGTGCTAGACTCATCCTTTAATCAAATCATAGATGCAACAATGAAAATAACAAAACACGCTCTTCTTTTTACCGCTACTTTAGTTCTCGTTGTTTTCTCGGGTTGTTCGACTCCCGAACAAACTCGCGCAACCAGTCCCCAGAATATGAATGGTGCGATCGTAACCGAACAATCTTCTCCCATTACTACTTTAAACCACACCGCTCCGAAAATAGCCCAAAGTTCTTTAAAGGAAAATGAAACGCTTAATTGCGAAGCCCCCATCACGCAACTCGAAATGAATATTTGTACTGCAACCGAGGCACGAGAAGCTGACGAAAAGCTCGATAAAGTTTACGAAAAATTGAGAGCAAAAGTTAAAGATACGCCCCAAGAAGCTCGTTTAATCGAAGCACAAACTGCTTGGAAAGCCTTCAGAGATGCCGATTGCGAATACTCTCAACGGCGTTATGATGGTGGCAGCATTATGCCGGCAATTTATGCGTTGTGCGTAGTAGATTTAAGCGAAAAACGGACTCGACAATTGGAAGATTATTTAGGGCAAGGATAAAATGAGTAATGGGTAATGGATAATGGGTAATAGGTAATGGGTAATCAAGGGGATTTTTTCTCGATTTCCCGTTCCTAGTTGGTAAGATAAAAGATGGAAAAAACTTCCCGAGGAAAAGTTTATTTGTTAGGGGCGGGAGTCGGGAATTTAGATTCTCTGACTCTCAAAGGCGATCGCTTGCTTCAATCTGCGGAAGTTCTCATTTACGATGCTTTAATAAATGATGAGTTATTAACTCGCGTTCCTCCCGATTGTCGGAAATTAGAAGTCGGTAAACGAGGAGGAAAACCCAGTACATCCCAAGCAGAAATCAATCGCTTGCTGATTGCTTATTGCAGTCAGGGAAAACAGGTTATACGCCTTAAAAGCGGAGATCCTTTCATTTTTGGACGAGCGAGAGAAGAGGTAGAAGCCTTACAAAAAGCAGGGTGTGACTTTGAAATTATAGCGGGAATTTCATCTGCTTTAGTTGCTCCTTTACTCGCAGGAATTCCTCTCACCGATAAACATTTAAGCCGTTGTTTTACCGTCCTGACAGCACATCAACCGGAAATTCTCGACTGGGAAGCACTGGCAAAAATAGATACCTTAGTTGTTTTGATGGGAGGACGAAATTTAGGGAAAATTGTCGAATATTTATTACAAAATGGGCGATCGCCATCCCATCCCATTGCTATTATTCGCCATGCGGGTAGTTCTCAGCAACAGATTTGGCAAGGAACCTTAACAAATATTCAAGAACAAACCCGAGGAATTTCCCTTTCTCCTTGTATTATTGTTATTGGTGCAGTCGTTAACCTTCAAGAAATGTTTCAACCGCCTCGTTCTTTGCCCCTTGACAAAAAAACTGTTTTAGTCACTCGGGCGGCGGAACAGTCGAGTAATTTTACCGATCTACTATTAGAATGTGGGGCGACGGTTGTGGAAATGCCTGCTTTAGAAATTATTCCCCCTTCGAGTTGGCAAGCATTGGATGACGCGATCGCCTCTCTCGAGAGTTTTCATTGGCTCATTCTCACCTCGAGTAATGCCGTTCATTACTTCTTGAAACGTCTGGAAACATTAGATCGAGATTTACGCAGTTTAGGCAATCTTAAAATTGCTGTCGTTGGTAAAAAAACTGCCAAAATTCTTAAAGAATATCATTTAAACCCAGACTTTATTCCTCCTAACTTTGTAGCGGATTCTCTCGCCGAACATTTCCCCGATCGCCTCGCAGGATTAAAGATTCTTTTTCCTCGGGTGGAAACGGGAGGAAGACAAGTTTTAGTCAAAGAATTGAAGGAAAAAGGCGCAAATATTGTTGAAGTTCCCGCTTATCAATCCGTTTGTCCCGATCGCATCGATCCCGATATCTTAAAAGCGTTAAAAGGGCGATCCGTAGATATTATAACCTTTGCCAGTTCCAAAACCGTGAAGAACTGCGATCGCCTGTTTAAAGATGCCTTAAACCCGCAAGAATTAGAGGAAATCCTCGCTTCTTGCTGTCTTGCCTCCATCGGTCCGCAAACCTCGAAAACCTGTCTGGAATTGTTCGATCGCGTGGATGTAGAAGCCAAAGAATATACTTTAGAAGGATTAACCGATGCGATCGTTCGTTATTTTACTTCTTCTTCCCCTTAAACACTCAGAATGAGAACTTATTGATTATTTTAACCCACTGCAAAGCCATCATATTGACGCATAATTGGGGCATGATAGGCAAGCACAATATCATCCTTGGGAATCCCTAAATCGGCTAATTTGTTAGCAATACCTACTTCAGTTCCGTCATATTGAATCCAAATTTTATTGTTGAGAATATCGATATGAATTAAAGGTCCAAAGATGCGGTTATATTGATTCCATCCGGCATGAAAGACTTGATAATGATCCTGTTTTGTATCAAAACAAGTATAAACTTCAATTTCTCCATTTGCTGGCTTAACACAACCATATTGATTGAGAATCTCTTGGATTAAATGCCGATAGCGTTCTAATTTATCTTCTAATGTATCCATTGTGTAATCACCTCCCGATTTGGATCGAAAACGAGAATATAGAGTTGTGCTTCTTGAATCGTTTGTTGGGCAAAAGGACGGCGAAAAAACTCTTGATAAGTAAAAATAGGAATGGCTAAATAGAGTTTTCGTTCTGGTTCTTGGGATCTTAAAGCAATACGATAGCTCAATCCTTGACCAACTGCCAAGTGAAATTCATAGATTGTTGATGCAGCTAGAAAACTTTTAACCTCAACAGCTATTTTTTCAAGATCTCGCTCTGCTGCAAAGAGTTTTTCTCCTGCTAGATCGATTTGAATGCGAGCACTATCAAAATCTAAGTAGAGGGGATCGTGAGTAATCCTCCACCCTTCTTTGATTAAAGCTGTTTTTACTGTATCGTGAAAGCGATCTTTTGCTGACATCAGTTATAGAAAATTGATTGAATTTACTCCCTTGCGTTCTCGCGATCGCTGACCTCGATCGCTCCCCAGCCTCGTTCTTTCTATTTTAGCTTGCGATCGCACTTCATGCAGATTCAATTAAATCTGTTGCGCCATACCCAATACATGGTAAAAAATAGATATTCTCCTTTGCACTTTTCCATGTTAGAGATCCCCACTCCCCGCCAAATTCTGGAAACCCTGTTACCCCATCTCAGAATAGCAGCAGCTTACGCCCGAGAAATTCAATCCCGCATCGTTGCCCTCCCGGAAAAAGAAGGCATGGAAAACATTTTTGCCTCTGCGCTTTCCGATGCCGATCTTTCCGTGCAAACCTTTGTTGAAGTCGTGCTTTTGGGAACATTTCCCCAACTGCGATTTTATGGGGAAGAATGGGAGCGATCCTACAATACCAAATATTTTCGCGGCATTGATTTGGGCGATCGCGGAGACTATCTCATTACCCTCGATCCCATTGATGGCACCCGCTACTATCTTGACGGACACCCCCACTATCAAATTATTCTAACAGTTCTCAATACCGACGACTACGAGGCAGTTCTTGCCTTGAGTCCCTCAGAAGATTGCTATTTCTATGCCTTGCGAGGAGAAGGATGCTTTCAAGGGAAGTTAGCAGACGATTTAACGGACTGTCAACCCTTACGGATCGCCGAACTCGAAAAGCAAATTTATTTGACTTGGAAATTGGCTTCTTTCGCTGAATTGTTGCCCTCCGATTATAGTGTTGTTACCAGTAAAGCCTACACTAAAGAAAAACCCATTCCTGCCTTTGCGCGGATGTTACGGGGGGCGATCGCGGGGGCTATTTTAGATTCGGGAAAGTTTATCGATGGGGCAGCTTTGGCATTTTTAGCTAAGGAAGCAGGATATATCGTTACAGGTTTTGACGGTTCTCCTCCTCCTCCCTTACAGACTTGTGAAAATTATCAATTACCCGGTTTGATTATTGCCGCAAATACCGAAATACAAAAAGATTTGCTCAATATAACTCAAAAAAATGATGAATCTTATAGACTACAACAGTGATTTTTATGGTTGGACGCAACAACAGGCTCAACTCTTACGAAACAAAAAAGTTAACCAAATCGATTGGGATCGTATCGCTGAAGAAATTGAAGATATGGGTCGCTCGGAAAAAAGGCAATTGGCAAGCAGATTAGAAGTTCTCATAATGCACTTGTTAAAATGGCAATT
>JBFRWJ010000431.1:0-4199 GCA_051439525.1 Spirulina sp.
TGGCTGTAGCGGCGAATGAGAGTTTGTTCGCGGAACTTCAAAAACTCCTCTAAAACTTCTCGCAAACTCAACTGACAGGGTTTATTGTCCACCAAGGTCAATAAAATCGCCCCAAAATTGCTCTGCAAGGCACTGTACTTGTAGAGTTGGCGCAGAACTTCCCTCGGGTTGGCATCTCGTTTGATTTCGATCACCACCCGCATGCCCTCGCGATCGCTTTCATCGCGAATGTCCGCAATGCCTTCAATTCTCCCTTGATTGACCAAATCGGCAACTTTTTCGATCCACCCCGCCTTATTCACCTGATAGGGCAATTCTGTCACCACGATGGCGGTTTTTTCCCGTCGTCGCTTCGTCCCTCCCTGTACTTTTTCAATCCGGGCCACCCCCCGCAGGGCAATAATGCCCCGTCCCGTTTGATAAGCATCCCGAATCCCCGATCTGCCGACAATTTCCCCCCCCGTGGGAAAATCGGGGCCGGGGATCGACTTCCAGAGTTTTTCATCGGGCAAGTCCGGTTTATCGATGAGAGCGATTAACCCGTCCACCAATTCTCCCAGATTGTGGGGCGGCACATTGGTCGCCATCCCCACCGCGATCCCCGTACAGCCGTTCAGGAGCAAGAGGGGCAACTGAGCGGGCAACACCACCGGTTCTTGTTGCGAATTGTCAAAATTGTTGGTGTAGTTTACTGTCGCTTCCCCAATTTCCCCCAACATGGCTTGATGGGCGATCGCCGCCAGTCGGGTTTCCGTGTAACGCATGGCGGCGGGGGGATCGTTATCCACGGAGCCAAAATTACCGTGACCGGCCAAGAGGGGATAGCGAGAAGAAAAATCCTGAACCATGCGCACGAGGGCATCGTACACCGCTTGATCGCCGTGGGGATGATATTTGCCCAAAACATCCCCCACCACCCGGGCGCATTTGCGATAGGGGCGATCGGGGGTTAACCCCAACTCGTGCATGGCATATAAAATCCGGCGATGGACGGGTTTGAGACCATCTCGCACGTCCGGCAGGGCTCGACCGACAATGACGCTCATGGCATATTCTAGATAAGACCGTTCCATTTCCGTATGGAGTGCCGTCGGAATGATTTGTCCGGTCTCTAGCAGGTTTAACTGTTTAGCCATGAGTTCTTGAGTCCTTAATGATTTTTCTTACAGCTTAGAGGGGATGGTGGATTATCCTGAATACGGGGAATCTTACAAAAGGTGAAGCCTCCTCCATTACTTTCTCAACCCATTTTTATCCGCATTGTTCGCGATTAACGTTTATGAAAACCGTTTTGATTGTAGAAGACGATCCCATTAATCTTCGCGTTTTTTCTAAGATTCTCAAAAAACGCGGCGGTTTGGAGGTTAAGGGAACAGAAAATGTTGAAGAAGTGATGAACGCTGCCCAAGCGCGGGAGGTGGATATTATTTTGATGGATGTTTCCCTCTCTCACAGCGTTTATCAAGGGCAGGCCGTGGATGGCATTAAAATTACACAAATGTTAAAGGCCAATCCGAAAACGTCCGATTTGCCCATTATTTTAGTCACCGCTCACGCCATGGAAGGCGATCGCGAAAACTTCCTCAAACAAAGTGGGGCGGATGGCTATATCTCTAAACCCGTGGTCGATCACCAAGAGTTTGTCGCTCAGATCCAGCGATTTTTACTGGATGGTGAAGGATAGAACCATTGACCATTCCTCATCAAATATTCTTGTACTATAAAAAAGGGGGGATTGGCAAGTCCCCACAATGAACAATGAGCAATAGCAAATGCTACTCTCTATTCCCTATTCCCCATTCCCTATTCCCTATTCCCTATTCCCCATTCTCTCCTTAACGAGTGACAAGAGCCTGAATGCGAGGCGTGGCCAAAAATGTGGCGGCATCTGCCAGCAGTCGCTCGCCCCAGAGGTTTTCTTTGAGAAATTCTAACTCCGCGTATTTGCGATCGAGGGCGAGGGCCTCCTCTCCCAGTTTCCAAGCGCGTTCTGGCTGTCCTTCGGCGTAGAGGGCGACGGCGATCGCGAGTTTGGGTTCGACGGCATTAGGATCGACGGCTAGGGCTTCATTCCAAGAGGAGATCGCTCCTTTAACATCTCCTTGTTCGTATTCGATCAACCCGATATTGTTGATAGCCGGCCAGAACTCTTTTTCTTGGGCAAAAGCAATTTCATAGGACGCGATCGCATCGTCATAGCGTTTCAGCATCAAATAAGTATTGCCCAGATCGAACAGGGCCTCAATCGAATCGGGATTGAGTTCGAGTCCCGCTTCCAAGACCTCTAATGCGTCTTCAAAGTTTCCTTTCTGAAAATAGGCGGAGCCCAAAGTAAATAAAATACCCGCTTCTTCGGGAGCGAGTTCCTGGGACTTTAACAGGGCTTCAATACCGCGATCGAATTCTTGCTGTCGAACGTACAGACTTCCCAAAATAAACCAAGATTCAAAAATATTCGGCGCTAACTGGGTAGCCAGCTTGGCGCGAGGAAGCGCCAGATCGTATTGCTCGAAGCGCACGAGCTGGACGACATCCTGCACGAGAATGATGCCATTTTCTTCTAAATCCTTAGCATCCAAATTAAATGTATAAGGCAACAAGGCCTGTCCGAAGGCGGGGGCAGCCAATTGCCAAGACCCTGCTATTGCTAAAACCGTAAGTAACCAGTTCCTCTTAGGCACGATATCGCTTGAAACCTTTTTTATTGACTATCATCATTATGCAATGATAGTTCAGAAGCTCGGCGAATGGTTTCCCAGACCGCCATAACCCCAAAAAAGAAGTCTCTCCCTTCCGACTTAAGCCGAAGATCCTATTGTTCACTATTTACCGTTCACCGTTCACTGAAATGACATTTTCTCAGCGATTTCTCCCCTGGCTCATTTTTGGCGTTGCCAGCGTCAGTGTCGCGGGTGTTGGCGTTGTCACCTATAATACGATTTTTGGTAGCGATGCCGAACTCGAAAAATATACCGTGCTCGTGGAAGAAGAAGTCCTGCGCCTCCGCATCAAAGCGAGCGGGACGGTCACGCCCTTTCAAAGCGTCAACATCAGCCCCAAACGAGCGGGAATTTTAAGGCAACTCCTCGTCGAGCAAGGAATGCAAGTGGAAGAAGGACAGCCCTTAGCCGTCATGGATAACGAGGAAATCCGCGCTCAAGGCTTACAGGCTCAGGCCAACCTCCAGCAAGCCGTTGCCAATTTACAAGCCGCGCAAACGAGAATTCCTCAAGAAATCTTACAAGCTCGCGCTCGCGTCGCCGCCGCCAGTGCGGGAGTCGAAGAGGCACGGGTTCGCATTCCCACAGAAATCAATCAAGCCAATGCGCAGGTCGCGGCGGCTGAAGAACGCTACCGGCGGGCGCGCAGTCGCTTCGAGCGCTATCGCCTGCCCACAGAAGCGGGCGCGGTTTCCGAAAATGCCTCTGATGATGTCTCCATTGAGTTTCGCAGCGCTGAGGCGGAGTTATTTCAGGCACAACAAGACCGCGAGCGAGAATTGGGAACGGCGCGCCCGGAAATCGAACAATTGGGGGCGAATATGACGGAAGCGCGTGCCTCCCTAACCGAACGGGAAAGAACCGCTCGCGCCGAAATCGAACAATTGCAAGCCGCCGCCGCCGCCGCACGGGCGCAGGTTCAAGAATTACAGGTGGTATTTCAAGACACGCTGATTCGAGCGCCCTTTGCCGGGGTGATTACGCAAAGATATGCCACGGTCGGTGCTTTTATTACCCCCACCACCTCGGCATCGGCGACGGCATCGGCGACTTCTACTTCAATTTTAGCGATCGCTCGAGGGTTGGAAGTTCTGGCGAAAGTCCCGGAAATTGATGTCAGTCGCTTGCGACCGAGGCAATCTGTAGAAATTGTCGCCGATGCTTTTCCCAACCGAAAGTTTCGCGGAACCGTGCGCTTGGTGGCTCCGGAAGCGGTGGTGGAAGATAACGTGACCTCCTTTGAGGTGAGAATTCAAGTCGATCCCCAGCAAAGAGGGTTATTGTCGGGGATGAATGTTGATGTTGCCTTTTTAGGGGAGCAACTCTCGAGAACTCTGGCGATCCCCACCGTGGCGATCGTCACCCGAGATGGCGAACAAGGGGTGATGGTGGTCAACGACAATAATCAACCCGAGTTTAGAAAAGTTACTTTAGGGGCAACGATTGACGAAAAAACTCAGGTGGTTAATGGCTTAGAAC
>JBFRWJ010000432.1:0-20074 GCA_051439525.1 Spirulina sp.
CCGATGGAAAAGACAGTAAAATCGCACGCTATTCTTCACAAAAGTCGCAAGATTTTCTCGCAGACTTAGAGAAAGAAGAAAAGCGATCGACGGGATTTTGGAACAAGTTCTCTCCATTTAATAGTAAAAAGAATAGGTAAGATTTCAGTCACCAGTCACCAGTCACCAGTTGGGGACAAACCAATAACCAACAACCAATAACCAACAACCAATAACCAACAACCAATAACTAATAACCAATAACTAATAACCAATAACTAACAACCAATAACCAACAACTAATAACATGAACAATTCGTTAATTATTTGGGGATTAATTCTAATTTTGGGATTTCCCTTACTGGCGATCGCTTTAGGAGAAATCGGCGATCGCCTATCCCGTCGAGAAAATCCTCTGAAAAAAGCGGTCGAAAGTCTTCGTCGTTGGGTGCTGCCTTTATTGGCAATTTACCTCGTGGCACGACAGTTCCTAGGGGTAGAAACCCCCTCTCTGCCGATAAAATTAACGACGGAACACGCTTTGAGGTTTTTGGAGACGGGACTCTGGGTTGCCGTTGCTTATACCATCCTAACTTTATTAAGTATCGTTTTAACGACTCGTGCAAAAAGCAAGAAAGGGAAAAGTTATCCTTGGCAAATTTATGTACCCGGACTCTTCTTTCAAGCGGCTCGCATTGCAGTTATTCTCTCGACAGCAGCCTACGTCGCCTCCAATATTTGGCAAGTCGATCTCAGTCAAATTGCCACGGCTTTAGGGGTAGGATCTTTAGTGATTGCCCTTGCCCTGCAAGATACTTTAAGTAACCTCGTTTCCGGATTTTTGCTGATTTTTGAAAGTCCCTTTCGGGTGGGGGACTGGTTGCGAGTTGGAGATCTTGAAGGGGAAGTCATTGAAATGAACTGGCGTGCGGTACGCTTGCAAACGCGAGAAAAGGACACGATCATCATTCCCAACGGGGTATTGGGTCAAGAAACCCTCAATAATTATTCTCTTGGCGATCCCTATCATATTGAAAGAGCAAAAGTTCGCTTTTCCTATGACGATCCGCCGAATGAAGTCAAGAAAGTCATTATCGAAGCAGCAGTCTCCACCCCGAAGATTCTCAAAACTCCCCCACCCGAAGTTCACATCTCAGTTTATAGTGAATTTTACATCGAGTATGAGGCAGAATTTGCGGTTAATGATTATCCGATCTCGGACAAAATTGCCGGGGAATTTTTAACCCGCATCTACTATATCTCGCGGCGTTATGGTTTAACGATTCCGTTACCCCATGCCATTCACTACGAAATTCAAGGAATCCCCGTCAAACCCGAACGCTCTCGGGAAGAATTACAAAAATATTTACGTTCCCTACCCTATTTTATTTCCTTGGATAATGAAGCGATCGCAATGATGACCGAAAATGCCGAGATCGAAACCTATGGCGTCGGTGAAAAAGTCATCGAAACGGGTAAAACAGATCGGGGATTGTATGTCATTCGCAAGGGAAAAGTTAAATTGTATGTGGAAGATGCGCAAGACAGACAAAATGAATTACAAGTCATGTCATCGGGAGAATTTTTCGGAGAGATGGCTCTATTTCCGGGAGAAGTTAGTCCGGTTTCCAGTCTAGTTCTGGAAGATTTAACTACAATTACGATCGGTCACAATATTATTATTCAATTAATTGAAGGAAATGGAAAATTTGCCGCAGAAATGAATATGCTGATTAAGGAACGCAAGAAGTCTTTAGCCTTAATGCAAAATGTTCGTTCCACAAATTCACCTGCTTTTTTCCCCAACAATGGTCGATTACCCGATAAATAACAAATAACAAACAACAAATAACAAATAACAAATAACAAATAACAAAATATGATTTCTCGATCCACGACAACCGCTTTGATTTTACTGACCCTCGCGTTGATTGGTTGCCGCGATCGCGCCTCTCAATTAGAACGAGAAAAACAGTATCAACTCATTCAAGCAAAACTTGTAGAAACTAAATTCGTCGATCCGCTTCCAGAATTGTTATCCCCGGAAAAAATCCCCGATAATTCTTCTGCTCAACTCCTGAGATTACCAGTGGTAAATCCCTTAGAAGTCGAAGGCAACTTGAATATTGCTGGGAGTTCGACAGTATTTCCGCTCTCCCAAGCCATATACGAACGCTTTATTGAAGAGGGTTATGGGGGACGAATTAAGATTAGTAGTATTGGTTCTGGTGCAGGATTTCGGCTTTTTTGCCAGTCTGGAGAAACTGATATTTCCAATGCCAGTCGTCCGATTAAAGACACCGAAATTGCTCAATGTCGGAAGATCGATCGCCAGCCGATTGGATTTCGCGTCGGAGTTGATGCGTTAGCGGTGGTCGTCCATCCAGAAAATAAGTTTTTGCAGAATGCGACGAAAGCAGAATTACGCAAAATTTTTACCGTAGAAAAATGGTCGGATGTCAATCCAAACTGGCCGGAAGAACTGATTCTTCGCTTTATCCCCGATATTGATTCGGGAACGTTAGATTTCTTTGTTGAAGAACTCAATGAAGATAAGGAAACCTTGATTAATACTCGCAATACTCGAACGAATGCGGATGATGAAATACTCCTGCGAGGAGTTGAGCAAAATCGCTATGCTATTGGCTTTTTGGGTTATTCTTATTATCAAGAAAATGCCAATTATTTGAAAATCCTTTCCATTGATGGAGTAACCGCCAATCCCGCAACAGTAGAAGCTGGTAGTTATCCCCTCTCTCGTCCTTTATTTATCTATTCCGATCGCCAAATTATGCGAGAAAAGCCCCAAGTTGCTGCTTTTATTAACTACTTTTTAACTTATGTCAATCGAGAAATCGGAAAGGTGGGCTATTTTCCGACTAGCGACCGCATTCTTAATGCAGAAAGAGCCAAATTTTTACAAGCGATCGGGGAATAATTATGGAGCGAGATTGATTTCCTTACATTTGTTTTGGTGTTACTCATCGGTTTGGGATTGAATTTAATTTTGTAGTGACTCACAAAAGCGATAAAATGCGGTATCGCGATCGCCAGCCCAACTCCGAACAAAACTTGTATTAAAATTAACAGCTATTTTTCCTCAGCCACTTTTCTCATTGTTAAAATAAATAGATCGAAGCATTGGAGAAAGCGCTTATCGAAACCATCTACGGCAACCCCCAAGGACTCAAACCCAGTCAGACTAAGCAACTGAAGCGACTTTACCAACAGCGCTTGCCCCAAGATTGTCTGACAACCCCCGAATTTGCCCAACGACTCGCCGCGATTAGTACAGAAATTCAGGATAATGTCTGCGCTTATGTTAACCGTCGGGGACAAGTCATTCGGGTGGGAGTGGGGACTCCCCGTCAAACCCAAATTCCTCCCCTCGAACTCCCTCGTTATGGTGCGGAACGTTTGTGTGGTATTCGCTGTATTGCCACGAACTTAAAACCCGATCCCCCTCATGCAGCCAGTTTGACCGCGATGGTGATTCAACGCTTGGATGCCTTGGTGACTCTAAATTTAACTGGAGAAGGATTTCAACGGCGCGGGGGTGGTGCAACCGGATACGTGGGAGAAACTTATTATGCTCACCTGATCCCTCAAACCGAACGCAATGGCAGCAAGCCCATTTACTGGATGCTGTCCCCTTCTTTAAGTTTAGATGTTTTGACGCGACAGAACTTTCTCGAGTTGGTGGAAGGACTCGAGGAAGAATTTCGCCGGGAATATATTGCCCTCGACGTTGACGAAAACCGCGATCGCGTCGCCATCGTCGGACTGCAAACCCAACAAATGAGCGATCGTGCCTTTCGCGATGGTTTGGCGGAGTTGGAACGCTTGGTGGATACCGCAGGGGGTGAAGTCGTCCGGGTTCTCTCGCAAAAACGCACTCAACCCCATCCTCAAACCGTTGTCGGGGCGGGAAAAGTGGAGGAAATTGCCCTCGCGGTGCAGACGGTAGGGGCAAACTTAGCAGTATTCGATCGCGATCTGTCCCCAGCTCAAGCTCGCAACCTCGAACGGCAAATTGGGGTTCGAGTGGTGGATCGCACGGAAGTCATCCTCGATATTTTCGCCCAACGCGCCCAGTCTCGCGCCGGGAAATTACAAGTCGAACTGGCACAGTTGGAATATATGTTACCTCGCTTAACGGGTCGGGGTTTGGCCATGTCTCGGTTGGGGGGCGGGATCGGTACCCGAGGACCGGGGGAAACCAAGTTAGAAACCGAACGCCGTGCCATTCAACGCCGTCTGACGCGCTTGCAAAAGGAGGTGAATGAGTTACAAGCACATCGATCGCGCCTGCGCCAAAAACGGCAAAATCAAGATGTACCCTCTGTGGCGATCGTCGGGTACACTAATGCGGGAAAATCGACGTTATTGAATGCTCTGACCAATGCGGAGGTCTATGCAGAGGATCGCCTATTTGCTACTCTCGATCCCACCACGCGGCGTTTAACGGTTAATGACCCGGAAACAGGAAAACCGTTTCATTTGTTGCTCACCGATACGGTAGGATTTATTCACGAACTCCCTCCTGCTTTGGTGGATGCGTTTCGGGCAACCTTGGAGGAAGTGACGGAAGCGGATGCCCTGTTACATTTGGTGGATCTCTCCCATCCCGCATGGGAAAGTCACATTCGCTCGGTGCGGCAAATTTTATCGGAAATGCCCTCAATCCCGGGCCCGATCCTGTTAGTTTTTAATAAGTTGGATTGCGTCGAAAGCGATGCCCTAACGAAAGCAAAAGAAGCATATCCCCAAGCTCTATTTATCGGTGCCTGCGATCGCATTGGTTTGGAAACCTTGCGTCAAAAACTGGTAAAACTGGTGCAGTGGTAAAAGTCAGTCACCAGTCACCAGTCACCAGTCACCAGTTGGCGAACAACAAACAACCAACAACAAATAACCAATAACCAATAACAAACAACCAACAACAAACAACCAATAACCAATAACAAACAACCAACAAAATGAACAGACAAAATATTAGTAGCGGACGATCTTGGGAATCCATTGTTGGTTATTCTCGGGCGGTTCGCGTGGGCAATATGGTGTATGTTTCTGGGACGACGGCGACGGATGAAAAGAGTAATATTGTTGGCGTTGGCGATCCCTACGCGCAAACTCTACAAACGCTAAAAAATATTGAAGCCGCTTTACAACAAGCGGGTGTCAGCCTTCAAGATGTAGTGAGAACGCGAATGTATGTTACCAATATTGATGACTGGGAAGCGATCGGACGGGCGCACGGGGAGTTTTTTGCAGAGATTCGCCCGGCTTCTACAATGGTAGAAGTGAGTCGCTTGGTCGATCCGAATATGTTGGTCGAAATTGAGGCAGACGCGATCGCAAATTATTAAAATTTATAAAAATACTTGACAAAAGTAACTCAATATATATCCATATCTGTCTTCCCTTTTGATATAAACTGCTACAATATTGATTTATGCTGAAATTCTATCCTTTGGCTGCCAACTACGCGATTTTGAGCGACAATCTAAAACAACGATGAGTGAAGTTAAAACAATTTCCGGTCGAGGGATTCCCCTCAAAGGCAATGATATCGACACCGATCGCATTATTCCCGCCCGTTTTTTGCGCTGCGTCACGTTTGACGGGCTGGGAGAACAAGTGTTTGCCGACGATCGCCAGCAAAGTAACGGCGAACACCCGTTCGATCTATCTCAGTATCAAGGGGCAAATATTCTGGTCGCAAACGGGAATTTCGGCTGCGGCTCTTCTCGGGAACACGCCCCGCAAGCCCTGATGCGTTGGGGAATTCAGGCAATTATAGGAGAAAGTTTTGCCGAAATTTTCTTTGGTAACTGCGTCGCTTTGGGCATTCCTTGCGTGACGGCAACTCCTGAAGTCGTGGGACAATTACAAGATAAGTTAGGACAAAATCCCGAGGCTGCCATTTCTGTCAATCTCGAGAGAATGGAAGTGAATTGCGATAACTTAACCATTCTCGTACAAATGGGAGAGGGTTCGCGGCAAATGTTCCTCACGGGGAAATGGGACAGTTGCGGGCAACTCATCGCTAATGCAGAACAAGTTAAAAATACGGCAGCAAGTTTGCCCTATATTGCTTGGGCAAGTTAGAGAGTAGGGGGCTATGCCCGCCTACTCGCCCTTTAGGATTCTTCCCCCAAAACAGCCTTTAAACGAGTCCGAAATTCTCCTTTAGGATGTCCGCCCTTGACTTCTCCCAAGATTGAAAATTCACCTTCAGGAGAATCGCAAATAAGATAAGTCGGCCAGCCCATGCCGTCTTTATTGGGATACTGAGTTAATAAGATTTTGCGATACTTGCGATAAGTTGCCGTATCCTGCATTTTGACATCGATAAAATCCAAACCCAACTCTTGCGCGACCTTTTGGTCGTATTTTGACATTTTGTAACAGATGCCGCAGTCTTCTGAAGAAAATTTAATTACTGCTCGACTCATCTTTTCGTTTTGCTCCTCGGCGCGATCGTCAATTTCCCATTGTTGCAAAAAATTTGCCCTTCTCCTCTCTATCCCCCATCAGAATCTGAATAGATTACAAATTGTGAAGAATATGTTAAGTTTATTGAATCCGTAATTTTTATAGCACGAGGGGACACCTATGAGTTTTGAGATTCCAGAAGCGGTCAAAACCTACTCGCAATTTTTCCATCCCGCTTTAATGTGGTTGTTACTGGGTTTGTGCGTTTACGCGCTCTATCTCGGCATCGGCATCAAGCGTACCCGTCAAGCAGACAAGGATACCCGCAAAGAATTGGTCAAGAAGAATTTTAACGCCCGTCATTACCAAATTGGGTCTATTTTGCTGGCTTTGATGGTTGCGGGAACCGTTGGCGGCATGGCAGTGACCTATATTAATAATGGCAAGTTATTCGTCCAACCTCATTTACTGGTAGGATTGGGAATGACGGTCGCGATCGCGGTTTCGGCTTCTTTGGTGCCATTGATGCAGAAAGGCAATACAATCGCGCGTTACACCCATATTTCCATCAATTTAACCCTGGTGGGATTATTTGGCTGGCAGGCAATCACGGGAATGCAAATCGTCCAGAAAATTCTCGAACGGATGGGTGTTGCTTAAAGCAATTTTAGCCGCGATCGGGGGCAGATATTGCGGTGCATCTCAAAATTGCAAATCGATCTTTTTGTTAATGCTATAAACTTCTCAATTGCGGTGTTGCGCGGGGGGCTCGGGGGCGGCGCTTGCGCCCCCGATGGCAGTGCGACCCCGGCGAATCGCATTCGCCTAGCGGTCGAGGGATGCTGAGGTCTCCTCAGCATATCCAATCGACCAAGAGGGAACGCGCACTGTTGGGGTCTGGGGGGCTAGTCCCCCAGAAAACTCTCGCCTTTTTACGAGGATTTCTAAAAACCTTCTCTTCTCAATTCTTCATCATTATCTTAGCCCAAAATTCTGTGAATTTAGTAGTTTTACAAAATTGAGATGCACCCCATGCGATCGCGCTTTAACTCACATTGTCCAGTTTCTCGAGCAGTTGTAAGGTTTTAACATCTTGCTTCCCCGAGAAATACTTTTCAAGGATGCGGAAAAATATTGAATTTTTCTCAGAAAAACGTGCAAATAGGGTCATCGAGGATTTCAGTTTGAGATCGTCGGGGAAAGCAAAAATTTCCGAAACCGATCGCCCTTGAATTGCTAAAACCGCTTGGGAACATTCCAGCAATCTTTTGCCCAGAAGGGGATGATCGAGATAAGCTCTCGCCTCTTCTGGGTTTTTGATGGCATAAAACTGCGAGGTTTCGCTTGCCCCCAAGCCCTCAATTTGTGGGAAAATGTACCACATCCAATGGGTTCTTTTTTGGCCGCTTTTTAGCTCGGAAAGGACTTGAGGGTAAATGCCTTCTTGCGCGATCGCGAAACGCTCGAGATCGAAAGGGTCATCATCAGAACTTTCTACCATAGTGAATTCCTCGTGTCAGCAGAGCGGAGAGAGTCAAAATCGCAATAATTGACGAGAGGATTTAGGAGGAAGGGGCAAACTCAGGCGATCGTGAAAGTCTTTTTGCACTTTGTAAGTCAAGCGAGGGGAAATTTGTCGCACGATTTGAGACAGGACGCGATCGCCGGTGGTTTGCAACAGATTTCGAGGCAACTTATAAATAAACTTGGGAAACTGAATCGTGACGAATAAATGCAGTTGCCATTCTACTTTAGTCACGGTAGCTGCATCAATCTTATTCCAGTTCACTTCTTGCCCGGATGCTTCTTCGAGAGTCAAAGAGGAAGTATAATTGACTTCATAACCCAAAGGCGTATAATCCGGCACTTCAACACTGTGCATCTCGTAAAATCCATCTTGAGGGGGCAATAGCACCACTGCCATTTTGGGTTCGACTTCGTATCCAAAAGACTTAAACCGTCCTACCGTTAAAATATAGCCGTTTTCCCCAAACGGTTCTGCTGTCATGGGTTGGGCGCAACGACGAAACCAACCTTCATGAGCATTCAAATAATCGCCTACAGTTTGCGGATCGGCAGCCATTCCCATTGAACCGCGAAAATGTGTTTCAAAGCTAAATGGAGATTGAGCAGAAATTTCCTGTTCTTCTGGGGAGATTTCCCCAGCCATTCGCAAAACCTCTTCTTCTGAAACTACTTCTTCTAAAGCTTCTTCTAAAGCCTCTTCTTCTAAAGCATCTCCGGCAAAATACAGATGCGATCGCGGGTCAATCTCCTTTTCGGCTGGCATTTCAACGGTTGCGGTAACATTGTCAGTATATTGCGATTGCTGCATGAGACACCCTCGAGCGACAATAGAGTTTTTTCTGTTTTTAACTTAACTCATTATTCCCAACTCGTAAGGGTGATTCGATGAAGTGTTGGTAAAGAAGGAAAATTAGGGCGGGATGGGATTGGCGATCGCTTGCCAGTGGAAACGCGATCGCTAGGGGAAGTCCTCTAAATTTGATAAAATCATCAATAATCCTTCTCCTCTTGACAATCACGACTCTTGCACCGCTCAAAAGACAAAACCTCGAGGATGGATCTTACTCAGAACAGTGGATAAAATGCCATGAGTTGGTTAGAATATCATACCCGCAGCGAAGAATACACGATTCAAGCAGAAGAGCTTGAGAAACAGCAAGATTTAAAACGGGCTACCGAGTTTTATCGTCTGGCTGCACGAGAATTAGTCAATGCACTGGAAGACCTCGATCTGAGTAAAAAATGCACGCTGGGCATAACTGTAGTGAGTGCTGCCTCTTCATACTATAGGGCGGGTGAATTTGCTAAAGCCCGGCAAATTGCTCATCGTTGGTTAGCAACTGCATTACTTCCCGCTTTTGCAGTTGAAGAATTAGGCGAAGTTTTAGAAGTTATTGGTGATGAAGAATCGCGAATCAAATCGGAACTGCAATCCCTCGAAGATGTAAGACTTTAGATGGCATTTCGTTTCTACAAGATTGGCTGGCGATCGCATTTCCCCCTCCCGGATCGCGGCGCAAAGAATAGGCACAGGAGTTTTGAGAAAGATTCTTATTTCGATTTTTTCTCTGACTCCTGCAAGATGCTTATTTATACTGGGTTTTAGGGTTTTGGCTTTTGACCATTTTTGAATTGATAATTTTGAATTTTGAATTGATTTGACTTGACCCCCCCGGAAATGGGGTGCTACAATGCAGTCGGAGTGCGGGTTCTAGATCGGTACTCTTTCGACTTCTTCGGAAGTCGATTGAATGGAAACCTTTCTGGACTCCCTTCGACAGGGACAGGTGCTTCTTTAGGCTTCTTCGGAAGTCGATTGAATGGAAACCCGCACGAGGTGCCGCACCCTCCGTATGCAGCCGCCGTCTTTAGGCTTCTTCGGAAGTCGATTGAAAGGAAAACAACGGTTAATTCCGATTTGAGATTCTGCGCAACTTCTTTAGGCTTCTTCGGAAGTCGATTGAATGGAAACGTGAGTTTTAGGTTCTAGCAGGCAACTCACTAGCCTTTTTTAGGCTTCTTCGGAAGTCGATTGAATGGAAACTAACAATGCCCTGCCGTGATAACTGTATTTAACGTAATGCTTTAGGCTTCTTCGGAAGTCGATTGAATGGAAACGTCAATCTCGAGTCCTTCACGGAAACCGTTTGCAGTACTTTAGGCTTCTTCGGAAGTCGATTGAATGGAAACGTGTTGCAGACACATCTAGAAGATTTCCATCACTGTCACTTTAGGCTTCTTCGGAAGTCGATTGAATGGAAACTAATAAATTTTCTTCAAAAGACGAAGGCACAATTTGCATACTTTCGACTTCTTTGAAAGTCAAACGTATGGAGAATAATGCAGGCGCTTAATTTTCTGCCTGTATTTTTTCTATTTCTGCCTTCTCACCTTCCTTCCAAACCCCTCGTAAAGAACCGTAGCGATCGCGCAGCCAATCCCAAGAATTCAACAGCGAAAACGCCGAAAAAAGCCGAAAACCGCCCGATCGCCTTGAGAATGCGCTATTCTAGTGTCACTCCCCTAAGCCTGCAAACGAGATGGACTGGAATCACGCGGCGATCGAAAAGCAAATTGAATTTAACTTCAAACATCCCGACCTGTTATTTTTGGCTTTAAGCCATCCCTCCTATGCCAAAGAATTTGGCGACGATCCTGAAGCTCATAACCAACGCTTGAGATGGTTGGGAGAAGCAGTCTATAAAATGACCCTCACCCATTATCTGTATTACAACTGTCCCTATCTTCCCGTCGCCAACTACAAGGGCCTGCAGCAAAAGCTAATCGGAGGCGAACAACTGACGAAAACATGGTTTCAATTGGGTCTGGGAGAATCTTATCCCTTTTTGGCCTTAAAAGAAGAACGGGCATTACTGCGCCAGAAAAAGAATAATCCTTTCGAGTCCGCTTTTCTCGCCCTCGTGGGAGCCATTCACTGCGATCGCGGCTTTGCGCAAGCGAGAAATTGGCTCATCAAACAGGCAATTTCTCCCCTATTAGAAAGTCATCTGAAAGACATTAGCGATCGCATCGAACCCGTCACGCAAGTTAAATATTTAGGAAATGTTTTATTGAGTTCCATTGTCACCAATCTTCTCTATAATTTGTTACCGGGAGTCGATGTAAAGACCCTCAATTCCTTTCAACGTCAACTCACGAGTAAAACCCGCGTAGCAGAATATAAAGCACATTCGCAAAATTTAGGCAATGATTCGGGACAAGGATTCAAACAGTTTATCGGCGAAAAATATCTCGAAGGAGATGCAGCCAATAATCGCACCGCTTTCAATCAAATGCGAGACTGGTTTCTCCAAGAATTTGTCGAAGAAGACGAGCTTTTACGGGAAGCGATCGCACAACTTCTCAAAGCCGGAAAACCGCAAAAATGGATCGTCCGCACCGTGTTAGGTTATGCCAGTAAAGATGCCGATATCGGACGCGATCGCTTCCACGAACTCATGGACGAAGGATAGTTGATAGTTGACAGTTGATAGTTGACAGTTGATAGTTGACAGTTGACAGTTACTCATTGTTCATTGAAAAAATGGTTTACAGAATTTTAAGTCTTGATGGGGGAGGGATGCGGGGAATTCTCTCGGCAAAATTACTTGCTCTCATCGAACGGGAAATTCACATTTTAACGGGTCAAACTTTACAAGAATATTTTCATTTTGTTGCGGGGACTTCTACCGGATCGATTTTAGCTTCAGGCATTGCGATCGGGAAAACCGGAGAACAGTTAGTGCAACTTTATCACGAAAGAGGTCGCGAGATTTTTCCGTATTGGGGAGGACAAGGATATTTGGCTCCCCAAAGATTGTCCTTACTCGTACAACATGGTTTATCGGCTCCCAAATTTTCTCATCGGGGTTTAAAAAAAGTTTTACAAGATGAATTAGGCGAGACAACTTTAGCAGAAATTCACAACAATAATACCAGTCCCCGCCTCTTAATTCCCACTTACGATACTGCCGATCGCAAACCGATTTTTTTTAAAACTTGGAAAACGCAAAAATGGTACGCTGGAGTTCCCATTTGGGAGGCTTGTGTTTGTTCGGCTTCTGCACCGACATTTTTTCCGGCTTATCCCCTCGAGTATGGTGAGAAAACCCATTCAATGGTTGATGGTGGCGTGGGGATTAATAATCCTGCCGCTTGTGCAATTGCTGAAGCGATCGTTTTGGGGTATAAATTAGAAGACATTCGCGTTCTTTCCCTCGGGACGGGAGAAGCAACCCAAGGGTATCCCTACCAACAAACCCGACATTGGGGCGCCACACAATGGGCGGTGAGAATTCTCGATCTTTTAATGGATGCGCCTTTAAATATTGATGAATATATTGCCAGACAAGTTGTTTTGCGAAATGATGATAGTAGCGATCGCTATCTTCGCTTGCAACCCAAGCTCTCCGATGAATATTTAGATCGCGTTCTAGATTCAGAACTCAAGTGTCAATTGGCGCTAAAATTAAATGGAAAAAAGCCAAAGGTTAGCGAAGATATTGACGATGCCAGTCCCTTCAATCTGGAGGTTCTCTCTGCCCTTGCTGAAGGATATTTTCATAATGCAACCATCAGCGTAAAAAATAAAGAAGGGCGCAAAAGGTTGGTGAATCTTAAAACAAAAATCAAGAAATTTCTCGAAACTAATGCTTAGCTTTTTTCTTTCTCTGTTGGCTGACAAATTGACCGTGAATGTTAACGGCATAGGGAACGAGATATGTTAAAATCCCCGATAACCAGCGCTCTCGCGTCATTTTTTGGTTCGCGAGTGCCGATCCGTGGTTAATGATAAACAAGATAGAACCCACGATCGCGGCAACTTTTAAGCCTGTCGGGACGAACTTGCGATCGTACAGGGCAGCAAGATAAGCTTTGACAAAATCCATTAGCAAGAGTTATAATGATAAGTTCAGGAAAAAGTATCGAGTGAGAACGGTTTAGGGGTAATATGGGTGAGAAAAGCAACGGTATCAAAATTATTGCCGATAATCGTCAGGCACGCTATCTCTATGAAATTCTCGAAACCTACGAAGCGGGAATTCAATTGGTGGGAACGGAAGTGAAGTCCATTCGTGCCGGGAGAGTGAATTTACGGGATGGTTACGGACTGATTCGCAATGGCGAGGCTTTATTACTCAACGTGCATATTTCTCCCTATCAAGCCAGTGGTGAATATTTTAACCACGATCCCCGACGCACGCGCAAGTTATTGCTCAAACGCAAGGAAATTAATAAGTTAATTGGTAAACTAGAACAGCAAGGGTTAACCCTCGTACCGTTAAAAATGTATTTTAAGGGCAGTTGGGTTAAAGTGGTTCTCGGCTTGGGACGCGGGAAAAAACTGCACGATAAACGGGAAACCATTAAACAACGTCAAGATAAACGGGATATGCAGCGAGCATTGAAACGCTATTAAGTTTTGTATCATTCTTGTTGAAAATGCGACGCATTCTGTTAAGAAAAGTTGTTTTCAGATTGTGCGAGATATTGGGGAATAACGATACGACTAAAATAGTGCAGCGATCGCCAAATGTTTTCCCACTCCTGCAATTTCAATAATGGTAGCGTTGAAAATTTCGACGGACTCTACCAACTACAGGTTTCAGGATTTAAGTCCGATTACGAATTCGTCACCGGACTTAAGTTCTAAGAGTAATTGGCTCCAACAGAATTGTTTGCTTTCTCCTCAATCGAGAAGGAAAACCCTCGAATTGTATTGGAGGGATCGCTCTTGTTTTCTAGGCTTTCTCTACCATCTATTCTACTCAATCGGTTTGTTGGATTTAAGTCCGATTGCGAATTCGTCACCGGACTTAAGTTCTAAGAGTAATTGGCTCCAACAGAATTGTTTGCTTTCTCCTCAATCAAGAAGGAAAACCCTCGAATTGTATTGGAGGGATCGCCCTTGTTTTCCAGGCTTTCTCTGCAATCTATTCTACTCAATTAGCTGTGTCGCGCCACTACCAACTGTTTGTACAAAATTGAGATGCACCCAAATCGAATTTGTTGGTGCGTTGTGGCATGAATGATTACGTTAAGAGAAGTTTTTTGCAGATTGTGCGAGATATTGAGGAATAACGATCTTAAATTCAGTTCCCATTTCCGGACTCGAATGACAGAGTAATTGACCCGCATGGGTTTCCGTGATAATCTTGTAGCTAATAGATAAACCCAAACCAGTCCCTTGACCGACAGGTTTAGTCGTAAAAAAAGGATCGAAAATTTGCGATCGAATCTTAGCAGGAATTCCCGAACCATTATCTTGAATTTGAATCGTACATTGACCGCGATCGAACTGAGTTAAAATAGAGATTTGCGGTTGAAAATTCGGCTGCTGTTGGTATTTTTGGGTTAGGGCATCGATCGCATTCCTCAAAATATTCATAAAAACTTGATTCAATTTATTAGGATAGCATTCTAACAATGGTAAATCTCCATATTTTTGAACGATCGCGATCTCCGGACGTTCGGGTTTAGCCTTGAGTTGAGATGCTAAAATCAAGAGGGTACTATTAATTCCTTCATGGATATCTGCTTTTTTGGCATCCGCTTCATCTAAACGGGAAAAATTGCGTAAGGCAAGAACAATTTTCTGAATTCGTTCTGTTCCCATCCGCATAGACTTAGCAAGATTATAAAAGTCTTCAAGAATGTAATCTAATTCTACCTCATCAATTTTTTCCTGAATCGTGGGGTGAGGTTCGGGATAATGGCGTTGATACAAGTTAATAATCTGTTGAAGATCGTTGAGATAATGTTCTGTATGGCTTAAGTTTCCATAAATAAAATTAACGGGATTATTAATTTCGTGAGCGATACCTGCCACGAGATGACCCAAACTGGACATCTTTTCACTTTGAATCATTTTTTCTGCTGCAATGAGTTTTTGAACGATATTTTCCTTTTCTTGGTGAATATTAATATACATTAAACAAAGACCGATAAAGGGAATTAAATATGCTAAGATTTTGAGAAAATGAGCAATATTAAAATCGCTGTCAAATAAAGAACTAGAGCCAAAACACATGTGCAATTGAGCAGCAACTTGAGGAATGGTACTAATAATAAGAGACTGGGTAAACAAGTTAGGACAGCGTTGATAAAGGCGAGGAAATACAAATAAACCGATAAAAACAAAGAGAAGTAAGGGTGCAACATCCCAAGGACGCGTAATTGGCGATCCGGGAAACATGGTTTGGGGTAATGTTTGATATTGCACGCAGATATAAATGGTTGTATAAGCAAAAAGTGCAGCCAATAAACTGGCTAAGATTAAAAAACCGAGTTTATGTTGAGGATAAAATCGCTTGGGAATGATAAATAAACCCCCTCCTACAATCAAAATTAAGGCACTAAATAATCGACAAATTGCCCACGTAAAGGGAATTAAAGTTTCGGGTGAGGTAACTCCCATAATCAAGCGATCGGCAGCAAGAGTATGGAAGGCATCCATACATCCGGCATAAAATAGCGATAACCCCAAAATCGGTGTAGCAATATCGCGATTTAAGGCAAAATGAACGAATGCCAAAACGGCTGTTAAAACTCCCGTACAAAATGCACTCCATTCCAAAATCGTATGAACAAAACTCCCGGCTAAAATACCATGTATAACATTGGTTATCTGGGTCGAATCCCGTTGTCTTAAAATTAATTCATTGAATGACGGTGGAGCAATGCCAAAATCAACATCCATCATTTGCAAAATCATGGGGAGAAGGCAGATCGCTAGCGTTACGATCGCCAAATAGCGAATTTTGTCCCGATCGCGAAGGGCAAAATAATCTAACAATTGCCAAGTTTGTCCTAGGAAGGTATTCTGTTTTACGTTCATGGAAATTTTGCCAGAGATAAAGTGAATTGAGACTGAAGAGAATCACTCCCTCAAGTCTAAATAATTTGTATAAGTTTTAACCTTAATCGAAGAAGAGATTGCGATTGCCATTTTAGATACATTGATTCCGATCGATTTATCGATCGGATTGGCATCTCTGCGTATTATACTGAATGTTCCTCTGATTCTTTTCTACGATCGCATTTCTTTTTTTTTCTGACCTAGAGTTCAAAAAGAAAAATATTAAATCATAAATTAGGACGATCTTGGCATTTATCCTGCTAAAAATTATCGAAACTTAACAATCGTTGCAATAATTGTCGTTGGGTGCCCCAATGTAGGTGAAGATAGGAAGCATGAAGTCGATCGCCTTGCCATCCTTCCATTTTACTCGGGCGGCGATACCCTTGTAAGGAGAATAAAGGCAGCTCGGGTTCGCGGGTTAGAGTAGAACGATGAAACTCGTGTCCCCAGATGATTTCTCCCGTTTTAACCAAAGGACTATCTTGCAAGGCGATCGCTTTTCGATAACCCAGAGTTAAGCGTTTTTCCATCACGGTTGTCGTGGGTAAAATTCCTACCATCTCCCAAGTCTCTCCGGCAAAATCAATCAATTTCTCGCACAAATACATTAATCCCCCGCATTCGGCATAAGTTGGGATTCCGCTTTTAATGGCTTGGAAAACCGCGTGACGTGCCGATTTATTTTCGGCTAATTCTCGGGCAAACATTTCCGGAAACCCGCCTCCAAAATACAGCCCTTGAATATTATCGGGTAATGTTTCATCTTCTAGGGGACTCCAAGGGATTAATTCTGCACCCAGAGAGGCGAATAGATCGAGATTATCTTGATAGTAGAAACTGAAAGCGCGATCGCGAGCGATGGCTATTTTTTTAAGAGCGGGAGGAGTGGGAGGAGTGGGGAGGTTAGGAGAAACGGGAGGAGAGAGGAGGGGGAATATTCGTTCCCAATTGAAACACGCTCGGGCGAGTTCGGACAGGCGATCGCAGATTGAGTTTAAATTCTCGAGTTCGTCCGTGGGAACTAAGCCTAAATGCCGTGCGGGGAGGGTAATTTCGGCGTGACGGTACAAGACCCCTAAAATGGGGAGATTGAGAGGTTCTAGCGCCTCTTGGAGCAGTTCTAGATGGCGATCGCTGCCGATCCGATTGAGGATAATTCCGGCAATTTGGACGCGGGGATCGAAGGAGCGATAACCGTGGGCGATCGCGGCGACAGAACCGGATAAACTGCTACAATCAATAACCAAGATAACGGGAATCTTTAAAATGCGAGCAATATGGGCGGTACTGGCGTAATCGTCGATATCTTCTTCCTGTTTTTTGATGCCATCAAATAAACCCATTACTCCTTCAACAATTACCGTATCAACCCCTTGGCTGTGTTGCAAAAAACAAGATTTTACATAGTCTTCCGACGTTAAAATCGGATCGAGATTGCGACAAGAACGCCCCGTTATTGCCGTATGAAACATGGGATCGATATAATCGGGCCCGACTTTAAACGATTGAATCTTGTCACCGCGACGAGCCAAAAAAGCCAGCAGGGACATGGTAATGGTCGTTTTTCCCGAGCCGCTTCGTTCTCCAGCAATCATTAAAGCCATATTGGGTTAACTTGGGGATAGAAATAATTGTTTGATGCGGGCATAATTGAGCTTGCCGCTATCGCATCTCGGCAGTTCCGATAACGCTAACCAATGTTTGGGCTGTTTGAATTTGCTCAGTTTTCCCGCTAATTTGCCCTTAATTTCATCTTCTGCGATCGCGGGGTTTTTGGGAACGTAAGCGGCGGCGATCGCTTCTCCCCATATCGGATCCGGAATGCCGACAACACCAACATCTCCCACTAAATTCGTCTCTACAATTGCCGCTTCTACCTCTACGGGAAAGACATTTTCTCCCCCGGTGATGATCTTTTGGCTCTTGCGCCCGACCAGATATAAATAGCCGTCCTCGTCAAAATAGCCCAGATCGTCCGTAGCGATCGCGGTTTTTAAAAACTTTTTCGGGGTGGGATAATACCCCCAATGACTTGAATTGGCTTGGATGCGAACCGTCCCGATGCGATTGGCCGCTAATTTTGTCTCGCGATCGTCCCAAATTTCGATCTTGGCATGGGGCAAAACCCGACCGCTACTTTCGTTTCCTGCTAGGAATTCTGCGGGTTTCAACGCGACCACCCCAGAAGCCGTTTCCGTCATACCATAGGTGGGGGCTAGTTTAATCTTACATTGACGGGCGCGATCGCGCAACTTTTTCCATGTCGGCGCACCTCCTAATAAAACTGTTTGAAAACGAGACAACCATTGGGGATTAAAATCCAGTAAAAATTGCAGTTGAGTGGGGACGAGAGAGATAAAAAAATCCTTGGGGTTTTCGATACCTAACTCTCCTTGTTTTAAAGTATGATAGGGTAAAATTAAAATCTTCCCCCCCGTGATTAAAGATCGCAAAAATTGCATCAATCCACTGACGTGATATAAGGGGAGAATACAAAAAGAATCAATCGACTTTTGGCCAAAGTATTGTTGATATCCGCCCACCGATGCCGACAGCGATCGCCAGTCGTGCATGGTAAATTTAATCTTGCCCGAGGTGCCTCCCGTGGGAATCATAATTCTCGCTTCGGGAGGATTCTCTCCCACTTCCTCAGAGACCGTAAAACGAGGGCGAGAAGCGGGTAAAGTTCCCCAAATGAGATTGGGTTGCACCAATTGAAAAACTTGTTCCCATTCGCGATCGCCCCAATGGGGATTGCAGAGAAAAATCGGATAGTTTTCGCTAACCGCAGCACAAAACTTGGCTAAAAAATTCAGGGGATTGGATTCAACCAACAAAACTTTAGCGGCATTATCCCATTGTTGCAAATATTGGCGATAGGTTTCCACTAGGATAGAGAATTGGTCGGGATGATAACCCATTAACCAATTTTCACGAGCTCGACGATCGAGTGTTGTTCTTAGATCCACGGCTAATCAAAGGTGTGAGGGATTCCCCTCCTACAATTCTTTTTAACGACCATTGCGATCGATGTTTATCCTACAATGCTTGCAGGAACTTGACAAGATTCATTGTCAAGCCCGAGCCAATAAAAAATAATACCTTTTTCTCATTCTTTTTTTGCTTAATCTATGTAAATATTTATGTCCTCCCTCTTGACAAATTGCTTTGAGAAGAGTAAGAATAAACTAAAGGAGTTAAAAATGGAGAGGTCTCATGAATAACTTCTCTAAAACATTATTGGCAGCAAGTATTGTTTTGGGTTTGAGTTCGATTTCCTATGTAGCATTGGCTTGTCCGGTAACCCGTCTGGAAACCCCTCATCCTGCCGAACAATCTGAAGAATTCTTACTCGCTCAAGGACGGATGTTTTGTACGGTTGCTCGCCTTCGCACGGGTCAGCTTGCCGTCCGCTTTAGTCCGGGTGGAGAAAGCCGAGCCGGGTTAAACAATGGCAATGTTGTCAGAGTCTTAGAGATGCGAGGACACTGGTATTATATTCGCATTGTTGACGGTCCAACCCGACAATTAAATGGTGTAGAAGGGTGGGTCAATTCCGATTATTTAGATTGTTGGACCCAGTAATCTAAATATTTGATTTGAGCAAAATGCGCGGCACATTTTGCTCAACGATCGACCAGCCCGCCAAAAAGTTCTTCTACTGTCAGTTTAAAATCTCGGGCAAAGTTAGGAACCCGAAGAACTTGGGAGGGTTTGTTAAAGAGTTCGACTTGCTGTCGGAGTCGATAAACTAAGACTGTTTTTTTGCTAAGATTTCTCTTTTAAATTAATATATTGAATCATAGCACTTAAAGCGTGCTGAACATAATCGATACGAACTTCAGTGACGCGACGGTTAAAGCGAGCCGCATCGGGCCGATCTGCAGCGATCGCGCCGATCGCCCGGGGAAATGCCCCCATAAACTCTCCCTCGTCAACCTGCGATCGCAACAGAAAAGCAATGCCGCGAGAGACAGCGCGATCGATGCGCCGATAGAGACGACTTTGGGGAGATAAAAAGGAAAGCGCCCCTTGCAAACCCTCCAAACGGGTTGAAGTGGGGGTGATTTTACCATTAACCGAGAAACCGCCGTCATATTCGGGGCGATCGCGATCGCGGATCTGACCTTGTAGAATAGAATTGCAGATTTGGATGGCATGATTGACCAGCAACTCTCTCGATACGGGGAGATCGTCGCGATCGAGCAGCAGCAATCTTTCCGTTGCCAAAAGCGCCCAATGATCCGCCGGGACATTAATTTGACCCTC
>JBFRWJ010000433.1:0-7771 GCA_051439525.1 Spirulina sp.
GCTTTAATGAATGCCATGCCGCAACGAATTTTTACGATCATGTCCAATTATACTTTGTTGGCAATTCCCTATTTTATCTTTTTGGGTTCTATGTTGGAAAAGACGGGAATTGCCGAACGTTTGTTGGAAACAATGGGCATTTTATTCGGACGAATACGAGGCGGTTTGGCGTTAGCAGTGGTGATTGTCGGAGCATTACTGGCAGCTTCTACGGGAGTTGTCGCGGCGACAGTTGTAGCAATGGGATTAATTTCTCTGCCGATTATGTTGCGCTATGGTTACAGTAAAAAATTAGCAACGGGAGTCATTGCTGCCTCGGGAACTTTAGGACAAATTATCCCGCCAAGTGTTGTTTTGGTGGTATTGGGAGATCAACTCGGTATTTCTGTCGGAGATTTGTTTATTGGCTCTTTAATTCCGGGTCTTTTAATGTCGGGAGCATTTGCATTATATGTCCTCATTGTTGCTTTTTTCAACCCCAATATTGCCCCGCCATTACCTTCCGAAGTGCGAGAAATTGGTGGAAAAGCATTAACCCGGCGAGTGATTCGCGTGATGATTCCTCCTTTATTGCTGATCGTTTTGGTGTTGGGAAGCATCTTTTTTGGGTTTGCAACGCCAACGGAAGCAGGTGCGGTGGGATCTTTAGGTGCAATTATCCTTGCTGTTGCCAACCGTCAGTTAAATTGGTTGGCATTGCGTCAAGTCTGCGATTCTACCTTAAGAATTAGTAGTATGGTGATTTTGATTTTAATCGGATCGACGGCATTTAGTTTGGTATTTCGAGGATTGCACGGCGATCGCTTTATGTTCGATCTCCTCTCGAATTTACCAGGGGGGACGGCGGGATTTTTACTCGTTAATATGCTCGTTGTTTTTATTTTAGGTTTCTTTATTGATTTCTTTGAGATTGCTTTTATTGTGATTCCGATTTTTGCGCCAGTCGCACAGGCTTTGGGATTAGATTTATTATGGTATGGCGTGATTTTGGGGGCAAATTTACAAACTTCTTTTTTAACGCCTCCCTTTGGATTTGCCTTGTTTTTCCTGCGGGGTGTTGCACCGCAGGAAGTCAAGACAGAAGATATTTATCGCGGGGCGATTCCTTTTATTCTCCTCCAGTTGTTTGTTCTGTTGTTAATTATTCTCTTTCCCGCATTGGTGACATTTTTGCCGTCTTTGAGTCGGTAAATTCGCGATCGCAAAGTATCAATACATTCAATCAATTTCGACAGAAGCGATCGCGGATTGTCAGCATGGAGAAATAATTTTTTACAATTCTTAAGATTTCTTAAAATTTAGGGTTGCTCTTGTTGTTTTCTGACTGCACGAGCGATTAAAGGTGCTTTTTTCTCTAAACCCTTTAACGTCAGATCTCCATCAAGAAATAGTTTATACCATGCTTGGCGCTGGCGTAACACTCTTTCATCATCTCGTAAATGCAAACGCTCTAAAGTAAATTTTGCTCTTTTTCTTTCTCGAACTGGAATGCAATCGCTTAACCTTAATTCTAAAGAAGGAAGGACAATCTCGAACCAATCCTCTCCGATTTGAAACGGATCGAGAACGCGATCGTCCAAAGTTCCTTTACTGCTATTAATCCAAGCAGAAGCATAACGATAATTATACCACTCATAAGCTAACTCGCGATAATTTTTACAACATAAATAATGGTCGATCGTACCGACGGGTTCATACATTGCCGAATAGCCACAAAGATTGCCAAAACCGTTCGCTAAATCGCTTTTAAAATTCGACCAATAATCTATCGGATCTTTCTTGACATTTTTGGCTAACCATGAGTTTCCCGGTTGGCGAACTTTGGCATCAAATTCTGAAGGTTCGGGAGGTGGAGTAACGCGAATCATCTGTGATTTTCCTCCATTTTAACGAGCCAACGGGGAAAAAAAGGATCGTGTCCGGGAAGTAATTGGAGTAATTGTTGATGAATATCTTCTTGCGTTTTTAAATGTGCGGGAAATTCATTCATATTCTCTCCTCGCATCCATGCTTGTGCTGCTTCGATCGCTTCCTCTGCTTCTCGAGATCGCGCCTGTTTGAGTCCAAAAATTTCTGAAGTTAACCACCCGATCGCATCTCCTTGTTTTGCCCAAGGAATTGCTGTTAATATCACTTGGTGCGTTTCTGTTTCTTTAAGCATTTCAAAGAGGAATAATCGATCGCGATCGCCATCGAATTGAGGTTCGACAGATGCTAAAATAAGAGGAGAATGAGTCGTCACGATGGCTTGTACCTGCATTCGCGATCGCAACTGGGTACAAACCTCTAAAATAGCCGGTAAAATTGCCCGTTGCCATTTGGGATGTAAATGGGATTCAACTTCATCCATTAAGAGAATAATGCGATCGCTGGGTTCTTGATTGCGCAGTCGTGAAGCCTGAAAATGTTCGTATTGCGTCCAAACTAACAAATATGCCAATCCTAAAACCCGTTTTATTCCCGCAGACGCATAAATAATCGGAATATTGCCATAAGGCAGATCGATTGTCGGAATGTCTCGCACATCTTCCACCGAAACGCGAGTGGGTTTTCCCGGTTTCATCCACTCTTCTGCATGGGGTGCAAGTTGTTCGATAACCCGAGAAAGCATTTGGAAAAGACTGCGATCGGGCTGATTTTGCCATTGAATCCAATCGTGAATCAAACCATTACATAACACTTTATCATCTTTTCTCAAGCCATGCCAAAGTGTTTCTGATGTAAAATGATAAGCGTCATCCTGTTTGCGAGCCGGATCGAAAAGAGAAAAGCCGCCATCAACGCGACAATACAAAACAATATTTTTTTGATTGAGGGACGGTTTGAGTGTCTCCCATTGTTGTGATGAAACATCAAAAGAACTCCGAGCTTCTTCTACCGTCTCAAAATGCCTTAATTTACAACGAATTACACTCGGCATGAAAGCAGGAAAAGGAGGCAATTTCCCCCAAGGAGGTAGCTCTCCCCAAACAGGCATACCCGACATTCTAGAATGAGGAGAAGCCGCTTGCGATGCCCAATTTCTCGTTAAACTCCACCAAGCAAGATCGAGTAAAAATGTCTTGCCCAAGCCATTATCACCCGTAAAAATGTTTAATCTCGGAGCAAATTGGACATCAAATTGAGGTGCAGGTCCTACATTTTCTAAATGGAGTTCATTGAGCATAGAATTTTAAAGAAAACCCAGAAAGTTATAGCACGTCATCGAGCTAAATCTTCTTATATTGTCACTTTGAGCGATCCCCAGAATTCTCCTCCCGTCTCTATTTTCAGGAATAGAGCTGACTAACTTATCCGAATCGCGCCAGAAAATTCCTCGCGATCTGCTATAATGAGTGCGATCGCTACTTGGATTAAAGGCATGAGATGCCTTACTCGATTTCTGATTTCATCCGTTCGAGGGTAGTATACATTTGCTCGAACATCGCTTGTGGAGTCATGCCAAATTGACCTAACTGAGTTTTCAGTTGTTCGACAGTCATCTTCGCCATAAAATCATCCGAGAGCTCGAAGCGCTTCATGAAGATTTTGTAACGCTCCATGAGTTCTTCCATGCGATCGATGAATATCTTTTTCCCCTCGCGATCGAACTTACCATACTCCCCCCCAAGCTGCATGAGAGAGTGATAATCTTCAAACAATTGTTTGGCTTCTTGTTGGACGACTTCCGAATCAAAAAATCCCATGATTCCTCTGTAAATTTCTTTTGTTAATGTACTTTAATAGGGTTTATCCTACTCTACATTTATTGTAGGCTAGAGAAAAGTCGAGGAACAATTCGGTTTTCCGTATTGAAGGTTATGGGAAAGGAGGGGCAAAGAAGAAATAAAAACATAGACGCAAGAGAAGACCAAGGTAAAGACAGGGACAAATTTTATGTTCAACGCACTCTGGCAAAAACCCAGAAATCAGAAAATTGCCGTCATTTTAGCATTAACCGGGACGATCGCGCCGATTGTTGGCTTGCACAAGTTTTATTTGCGCCAACCCTTATGGGGGGTTTTATATTTGGCACTCTTTGCCACTCCCATCCCCCATATTGCCAGCGCGATCGAGGCGATCTGGTATTTACTTCTAGAGAAGGAGGACTTCGATCGCCGTTTTAATGAGGGAGTCGCGGCGATCGCCCCCGAAGCATCATCTGTATCCCCTGCTTCTCAAAATTCTCTCGATCCGCAACAAGTGGGGGCGATCGCCGAGGCATTGCGTCAATTGGAAGGATTGAGGCAGGAGGGGTTATTATCAGAGGGTGAATTCGAGCAAAAACGTCGTCAGCTTCTCGACTGCTAGATTTAGGTATCGGAGATCTAAGTAATCGCCTGCAATGTCTGTATTGATTTCATTCGCTTTGGCGATCGCAACCTCTCGATTGCATTGCCGGGTTCGATAACATCAAACCGTGTCAAACCTTTAGCTTTATCGTTGACAAGCCTAATGCCAGCCGCTTTTCAGGGTTGGATTTAGCGTCGGGGAGGAGAAAAATTTTTCTCCTCCCTCTACAAAATTCGGATCGTGTGTGTTATACTAATTAATCTGAGGACGCATAGCTCAGTTGGTTAGAGTGCTACGTTGACATCGTAGAGGTCACTGGTTCGAGACCAGTTGCGTCCATTCCAGCTATATCAAAGGTTTTCGCAATTTGGGACAAAGTTTTTTCAGACAAAGTTTTTTCTCGTTTGCTCTTTATCCATAGTCCCAATTTTATCCCAACAATCGGGCGCATCTCAATCTTTCCATGGGTTCATAAGTATCAAAAAAAGAGAGAGTTAAGCAGAACAAGAACCGTTGAGATAAGCACAAATGCGATCGCGATGCTTTTTCAGGGATTAATTCAACAGACATGGTAAATTGTCCACGCTTTCTTCCGATCTTATCGCTTCCGATCGCGTTTAAGCGCTTGTTGGGGGACTATAATCCCATTACCCCTTACCCATAACCCAAAACATGAACATTCGCAGAATCAACCCCAGTCGTGCCGTTGATGTCAGCATTTTAAGCTATCGGGTCAAACACCCCGAAGCCGAACCCCGCAATATTTTAGAAAAGATTGTTTGGCATAAAGAGACCGAAGTGGAAAAGATGCGCGATCGCGTGCCTTTAATCGAACTGCAAAAAAAGGTCAAAAATGCCTCCCCTCCCAAGGATTTCTTAAGTGCCTTGAAAAATGGGAAAACGCAACCCGCTCTCATTGCTGAAGTGAAAAAAGCCTCCCCCAGTAAAGGACTCATTCGAGGAGACTTCGACCCCGTCGCGATCGCGAAAATCTACGAAAAAGCCGGGGCGAGCTGCATCTCCGTCCTCACCGATCGCGAATTCTTCCAAGGAAGTTGGGAAAACTTAGCCAAAGTTCGCGCCGAGGTAGACTTGCCTTTATTGTGTAAAGAATTTATTATCTATCCTTACCAAATCTTTCTCGCCCGCAGTCAAGGTGCCGATGCGATTTTACTGATTGCTGCGGTTTTAAGCGATCGCGACTTGAGCTATTTCATCAAGATTATCGAAAATGCGGGCATGATTCCCCTCATCGAAGTCCATTCCCTGGCAGAATTGGATCGCGTTCTCGCCATTGAAGGTGTTAAGCTGGTGGGAGTCAATAATCGCAATTTGCAAGATTTTTCTGTAGACTTGCAAACGACGGGGACACTGTTCGGGCAACGACAAGAACAATTGCGCGATCGCGGGATCGTCACCGTCAGCGAATCCGGTCTCCATTCTGCCGATGATATCGAAATTGTTCGCCAAGCGGGAGCCAATGCGGTATTAATTGGGGAATCTTTGTTAAAGAAACCCGATCCGGCAGAGGCGATCGCGGAATTATTCCCGATCTAAAATCTTTCTGTTAAATTCTCGAGAGTCGCTAAAAACATCTCTATACTCTCTCCTATTCCCTTAAAATCGGTCTTCAATGGATCAAATCCCTCTTCCTTCTCTCATTCACTACGAACTGCTCTTGCAACTGCTCGAGCGTCAGACCTTATTGACCGTGGAAGCAAACCCCGCCTTGCGCGAACAAGTTCAGCAACTCATCATTACCCTCCGCAAAGCTCTCGCCCAACAGCGTCAGATCGAAGCCATTTGCGAACAGGCAAAAATTCCCTACGAACATCGGTGGTCGTTGAATAGTTTGGAGATCGAATCGGAACTTTTACCGGAGATTTTACGCGCGATCGAAGATGGCAAAACCGAAGATCGCGACATGGCCTCTTGATTTTAATGGCAGAGTAGCAAGTAGGAAAACCATTACCCATTAACCATTACCTATTACCTATTACCCATGCAAGACAAACAATTATTAATGATTCCGGGGCCAACCCCCGTACCCGCCCGAGTGTTGCAGGCCATGGCCAAACATCCCATCGGCCATCGCAGCAAAGCCTACAGCAAAATTCAAGAAGAAATTACTGCTAATCTGAAATGGTTGCACCAAACCGAACAAGACGTACAAGCCCTCACCGTTAGCGGCACCGGGGCGATGGAAGCGGGAATTATTAACTTTTTGAGTGCGGGCGATCGCGTTTTGGTGGGCTGTAATGGTAAGTTTGGCGATCGCTGGGGAGATATTGCCGAGGCTTATGGCTTGCAGGTGGAACGCATTAATGCAGAATGGGGTAAACCTCTCGATCTGGCTGAATTTCAAAGCAAATTAGAGGCGGACAAAGAGAAGGAAATTAAAGCCGTTATCGTCACCCATTCGGAAACCTCGACAGGGGTATTAAACGACCTCGAAGGCATCAATAAAGCCGTCAAAGACCACGGAGAGGCGTTAATTATTGTCGATGCCGTCACCAGTTTGGGGGCGATGAATATTCCTATTGATGAATGGGGTTTGGATGTGGTGGCTTCCGGGTCGCAAAAAGGGTATATGATTCCTCCCGGTTTGGGATTTGTGGCGGTGAGTGCCAAAGCATGGCAGGCTTATGAAACGGCGACTTTGCCCAAGTATTACCTCGATTTGGGATTGCATCGCAAGGCCACGGCTAAAAATAGCACGGCGTTTACGCCTCCCATTAATTTAGTGTTTGGGTTACAAGAAGCCCTGCAAATGATGAAGGAAGAAGGATTGGAGAATATTTTTACCCGTCACGATCGCTTGAGAAAGGCAAGTCGGGCGGGAGTTAAAGCCTTGGGATTAAGTTTGTTTGGTGCGGATGAGGTGGCAAGTCCTGCGGTAACTGCGGTGATGCCGACGGATGTGGAAGTCGAGAAAATTCGCTCCACCATGCAGCAAAAATTTGATATTTCTCTCGCCGGGGGACAAAATCATCTCAAAGGGAAAATCTTCCGCATCGGTCATTTGGGTTTTGTTTGCGAGCGAGATACCCTAACTGTTATGGCTGCATTAGAAGCAACTTTGCAAGAATTAGGGCAAAATAATTTTACCCCCGGGGCGGGGGTTGCGGCGGCAAATCAAGTCTTTGCAGAATAGTTGGGAATGGGGTGCATTATACCAATTCTCGCACCCCCGACCATCTTTTAGAGAAGGGGATGGAAGCGCGATCGTGTTTAATTACAAGTCAGCTAAAGCTATTTTTAGACAATTACAAACTCCTTGCCAATCTTGTTCCGATAAATGACCGATGAGAACTAGATTTGAAGAAGGAGGAAGGGTGACAATAAAACTTCGGAATATAGAAGCAACACGCAAACCTGCTGAAGACCAATCTAGAAGGATATAATCTGTAACTCCAAGGTTAGATGTTTTCGTCGTAATCAATCACACAATAACATCAGAACGAATAGCATGATAGGTTGCTGAAGAGAGAACGACAAC
>JBFRWJ010000434.1:0-12260 GCA_051439525.1 Spirulina sp.
ATGAGATCGTTAATGAAAGCGCTATTGTAGCCTACAAAATCGCCCTCTTGTTGTGTCAGAAGAACTTCAGGGTCACCAGGAATCAAACTTGTAAACACGAGGTCAGGCACGCCGGTATTTTGATTACCAGCATCAATTCCCAAGTTAGCAGTGGTTAAAAAGTTACCGATTTGAAAGCGTCCTGTGAGACCAGCCGCTTCAGCAGAGCCGGCATTGAAAGCGAGACCCGCAGCAACTACAGGGAGAGCGATCGCGGCTTTGGTAATTTTAGAGAAGAGAGTAGATTGAACGGTCATGGTGAGAGTACCTCGATATTGCTAGAATAGTTAGTTTATGTTTATCAAGAATGGGGGTTGCGCGATTTAGATTGTGCAGTAGAAGTAGCCGATAACGCTTGCGGTTATAGCTTGTTGTCAAATCCCGCTTCTCCCGACTCAAATACATTTATATATATTTTTTTGTCCGGCGGAGACGCTCTTGAAACACCCTGTAGAATTTTTCCTTGCGCTTATTTATCAAGATAAGGGCAACGTCAAGGAAAAGCAACCGCCAAATTGCTTCTTGACCAACTCTTTATATTTCTCTGGGGTTTTTTAAGGGAATTATGAACTTGGTAAGGAAAAAATTTTCTTTGCTGCGGGAATATTGTGGTTTCTACCCAGTCGATCGCAATGTAGTTGTGATTACAGTAACACAAACTGCGCGATCGCGCAAGATAACCGCAAAATTACGGAAGATTTTTGCAAAGTTCTCTTGAGGACTGACGCAATCCGAAATTAGCCCCGCGAGCTTTATTCTGCTTCTTGTCATATCGCGGTTTTGGGGAAGCGATCCGTTGGGTTAAAAACGTTCCTTGCGAATGCCGATCGCTATCATAGAAAGGAAAAATTTGCTTTTTTGTCAATTTTGTGTATCTACTCAATCGCCTCAGTTATGTTATTTTACACCCTCAAAATTCTGCGCTGGTCGATTCTGGGCTGTGCGGGTTTACTGATTATCTGGATCGTTGGGGGCAATTGGTGGGCTTCTCAATCTGCAAAAGCAATCAAAGAGGCGATCGCAGAACGGCAAGAACGATATCCCCATCAAGAAGCTAATGATTCCGCACTTCAATTGCACGCATTAACGGCAAGATTGGGACTGTTGCCTTTGGTGAGCGATCGCAGTTCGTCTACTGGTGCTTATTTGAGTACCCAAGCCCCATTTGTTCCTTCTGAGGAAGAACATCAAGCATGGCGAGACATTCGCTCGGAACTCGACATCTATCTCAGCAAACAACTCTTGCAACCCGATGAAACAATCGCTCCACCTCCCGAGTCCTTGCAACGTTATTTACAGAATAAGATCGGAGATTTAGAGACAATCCAAAATTATATTTTGAACCATGAGTCTCCCCAGTGGTCTCGAGATATGACTCTTTGGTTAGAAGGAAATCCGCAAGCTCGCGTACCCACTTTTGGGGGATTGTTTCAGCTTCAGAAAATCTTCGCTCTCCTGATGTTAGAACAAGAACGTTTGGGAAATACCGAAGCTGTATTTAAAATCTTAGAAGCCTCTTGGAAACTCAACGATTTGTTCGACGAACAATACTCTTTGCTCCCTTCAGTGAGTGAGATTATTGTTAGACGATATCAAATGGGGAGCGTGCGAAAACTCGATCGCCTTCCCTCTAACTGGCAAAAACGCTTCTTGGAGCGAGATCTGCGACAATCGATGTTAGAAACATTAGAAACAGAATACATTTACAGTGTCAGTTTAATCTCTAACTATTCTTCTGTTTCAGATGAAACAATAACAGCCTATTATCCTTATCCCTTGAAGACGATCTTGTATTTGGATTTAATCTCCAAACCTTATTTTACTTTTTCTGCGATCGATACTTGGCAATCTTCTCTTGACACTTTCTCAAAAGCCGAGCAACACAATATTTGTTTTGAGGAAAACTATGATGTATCCGAACCCGCTCGTTGGAATATACCCGGACTCATCTATACACCGAGTTTGTTCGGTCAATTCAGAAAAGCACAGGTATCTATGCTGAATGTAGAATTAACGCAAAAGATCTTAAAAGTCAAAGAACTTGCCCTCCAACAAGGAAAATGGCCACAATCCGTTCCCGATTTAGAGTCTGAGATTTGTCCCGGTGCGACATGGATTTACCAAGTTACCGATGATGGACAAATGTCCCTTTCTCTCAGTCAGACAACAGAATATTTACGGCAGAGGCAAAAAAAAGAAGAAGGAAATAGAAAGATTTTTTTCGATATACTTCCTCTCGAATATAAAACTGATAAAATTCCTCAACCTGAATATTAACATGAAAATTGACAAAAACATGGCTTTCTTGATGTTATTTTACACCCTCAAAATTCTGCGCTGGTCGATTCTGGGCTGTGCGGGTTTACTGGTTATCTGGATTATTGGGGGGCATTGGTGGGCTTCTCAATCCGCAAAAGAAATCGAAGAAGCGATCGCGGAATTTAGAGAACGATATCCCGATCGAGAAACCAATGATTCCGCCCTCCAATTGCACGCATTAACGGCAAGATTGGGACTGTTGCCTTTTGCGGGCGATCTCAGTTCTTCAACAAGCGCTTATCTTCGCATTCAATCCCCATTTGCTCCTTCTAAAGAAGAACATCAAAAATGGCGCAAAATTAGTTCAGAACTCGATATATATCTGAACGAACAAATCTTTCAACCCGATGAAACAATTGCTCCTCCTCCCGAATCCCTGCAACTTTATTTGCAGAATAATATCAGAGAGTTAGAAACAATCCAAAATTATATTTTGAACCATGAATCTCCCCAATGGTCTCGAGATATTACCTCTGGGTTAGAAGGAGATCGGCAAGCTCTCGTACCCACTTTTATCGGACTGCATCACTTGCAGAAAATTCTCGCCCTCGATATCCTAGAAAAGGAACGTTTGGGCGATCGGGAAGCAGTATTAAAAACCTTAGAAGCCTCTTGGAAACTCAATCATTTGCTAAAAGATAGATATAGCTTATACTCTTCTTTGCTAGCGATCGGGATTGGCAAATATCAAATTGGTGTCATGCGAAAACTCGATCGCCTCCCCTCTCACTGGCAAAAACGCTTATTCGAGCGAGATCTGCGACGCTCGATGTTAGAGACATTAGCAACAGAGGCCATTTACAATGTTGTTTATATCTATAACTATCATTCTTTTGCAGATGAAGAAGTCACAATAAGTAGGGACTCTACCTTAAAAACGCTCGGATATCTGGATTTCATCTCCAAACCCTATTTTACGGTTTCTGCGATCGATACTTGGAAATTCTATCTTGATACTTTCTCAAAAGTCGAGCAACACAATATTTGTTTTGAATCAAACTACGATATATCTAAACCTGCTCGCTGGAATTTACCGGGAAACAAATATGGCGTTCTTTTAATCGATCAACTCAGAAAAGCAGAGGCATATATGCTCAATGTCGAATTAACGCAAAAGATATTGAAAATCAAAGAACTTGCCCTCCAACAAGGAAAATGGCCACAATCCGTTCCCGATTTAGAGTCTGAGATTTGTCCCGGTGCGACATGGATTTACCAAGTCACCGATGATGGACAGATGTCGCTTTCTCTCAGTCATACAACAGATACTTTACTCATTATGCAACAGAAAAAAGAGACCGAACACACCAAACTTTATCCCAGACCAAAACAAGTTTTTTCGACGGCTCTGCCTCTAGAATATAAAACTCGTAAAATTCCTCAACCTTAAGGAGCGACAATGAAAATAACTCAACAACTCATGCAGAAGCAATATTGCTCAAAAGCACTAAAAAACGCGATCGCAACAATCCCGATCGCACTCATTTTTGTACTTTTCTTATTGACGAGAGAACAAGTCAGAGGAGAATCCGCTTCAGTTGCAGACACTCAGTCCTACTATATCAAAGAACTCAAAACCAATGAAAATTGGCAAGTCCGCAGTCAGATCGCCTTAAAATTGGGAAAAACTCCAGCCTTTCCCAATACGATTTCTGCGCTCATTCTCGCGTTAGACGATCGCCATGAAATTGTCCGACTGAGAGCAACGGTTGCTTTAATTGAAATTGGGACTCCGAGCATTCCGAATTTAGTAGAAAGTTTAACACACGAAAAAGAGCGAGTTCGGACGCAAGCAGATTTTGCGATCGCGACGATTTTAGAACGAGAAAAGCAAACACAACCAGGATGCGTTCCCAAGGATTCAGCCTCTACCTCGGGTCGAGAAGAAACCATCTTCTCAGCGTTCAATCCGATTGTCAAAACACTCGGATTCTCCTCTTTAGGATGGCGATCGCGAGAAGATTTCGCGATCGCCAATCTGAAAAAAACGTCCCGATCGAGCCACTTTACAAGTTTTGGTAAACCCATCTGCTCTCTAAAATTCCTATCTTGGCAAGAGTTAAATGCAGCGATCGCCAATCTGAAAGTAGCACTGAATGCGAGTAACTTTACTGACGATCCATTGCAACAAAATGCGCTCGAATCCCTACAAGGATCGCTAGTCGAGTTAAAACGCGAGAGACGCGATCGCCTGCAAGCAAAAATCCCGCAATGGCTGCTTTTCGGTATGGGTTTGGGGATTGTGGTATTTTGCCTTATTGTCCCCTTTGAAAACTGGGCGAGAAGAAAATCCTAGCGCTCTCCTTAATGGCAAGTAACTTTTGTTGAGGGAAGGCATCCGGCAAACGCTCTTGTTGCTAGCATCCTCAATGGTTTTGGATTTTATCCCTCTTTTGTCACTCTGGGAAAAGCAAAATCAAAGTCAAATTCCCAAACTTAGTCAGGACATGATATTTAGCGATCGCAAACTGATAGAAACTCAAAAATATCGCGATTTTCTGAAAGCCTTGCTATATAATGGTTTCAGAATTTGCTCTAGCAAAAGTGACAGAAGAGGGATAGGCATTTGGAATTGAAAAATAAGCTATACGTTCCTGCCCACCCTACAGTTTTTTGCATCCTAGTTACATTTGTGCTTACTGGTGACTGGTGACTGGTGATTGGTGACTGGTTTAATCGTTTGTCCGATCGCGATCGCATACAAAACAGAGCCATCGGTTTCTAAAAAGGCTTGGGTCTCATCATCATAAAATGCCCCGATACCGCTACACCCCAAATTAAGCGCCGTAGCTGCGAGATAGATGCGCTGTCCGACGATTCCTGCTTGATTCAACGCTACCCGATAGTTGTCACAATGGGCGACAATAAAAAAAACAACAGCACTATCTCGAGCGATCGCCTGATTAATGCAAAGATAGCCCGTCCGCGTCTGAAACTCCCCGACTTTGAGACAATCTCGGCTCTCGGTAAAGCGATCGCGATAAAGTCCCGGTTGCAGATCCGTCACGCGCTGCACGACAGCGTAAATCTCCAAGGTTTCCAGCCGATCGCCGGGAATGGGTTGCTGAAATGCCGTACAAACCTTCTGAAAAGCATCGCGGCTAATGGGATGGGGATAAAATCGCCGCGCCGATCGCCTCTGTTGAATGGCTTGCAACCATTGGCTCGGCTCGAAGGCAAATAGAGGTTGCTGAAGGGAAGGGAGTTGGGGATTCTCACTAAAAGTATCTTGGTAACCGACCTCAATAAATTGATTGGGTTCAAAATAGTCGCTGCCTGGAACAATTGGCAAGGGAGATCGCAGCCGTCGCGCCGTTTTCTCTTTCGCTTCCCCCACAATCGCCAGTGCCGTCACAAATTCTTTGTTCTCAAAACCGAGAATATCATTAAGAGCGACGCGATCGAAATCAAATAAAAGTCGGTAGGGATAACCCGATACATAAGCTGACGCTTCGATCGCTCCCAAATGATGACCGCTATCTAAAAAACAATAGCGCAAGCTGCGATTTTTGTATTTCCAACTGGAGCGAAAATAGACGCAACTGACTAAAAAAATACAGCCATGAATGAGGCGATCGTCCTGCAAGTATGCCTCGAGACCATCGTCAATTAATTCATAAATCAGCGTCAGGACGTTATTTTGGGGTTCTAAATGATAGATGCCATCGAGCATCCCTTTAATGCCCCGCAGTTGCACGTATAGCTCTGTCGGGTAGAGAGCCCCCGCAGAGGGTTGGACGCGCAGCAAGTGAGTTGCACCGTCGCGATATTGCTTTTGATAGGTAATCGCACTGGTGAGAGACAGGAAATGATGAAAGGAATCCGTCGGATCTAAGGGAAAGCGGCGGAAAAAATGAGGATAGATTTTAAATGAGGCGGGTTGAGTCCTTGCATCCACATAATTGGGATCGATCTGTACCGACAGCTCGGAATGCTTGGTTGCCTCGTGGTATTTATTTTCGATCGCTTCAGACAGTAACATTTTTCAGCACCTTGATAATCTCGAAGTTAGCGGCAAAATCGATCGCGCGGAAATCATCCAAATTTTTCAACTGGGGATCGGCACCTACTGCTAAAAGCGCTTTCACCATCTCGATTTTACCCGCCGAAGCCGCATACATGAGTGCCGTTGCTCCATTGTCATTCTGATTGTCGCAGTTAACTCCCGCCTCAACCAATAGCTCGATGAAATCGTAGCGATCGCGAAAACAAGCAAACCAAAGCGCATTGTTACCATCGTTATTTCTAGCATTGAGAGAAGCCCCGGCTCGAATCAGCGATCGCGCCATTTCGAGTTCTTCTTCTCGCGTTGCTTGCATCAATGCCGTATCGCCATTGTTTCCTTGCTGCTCTAAATTATCGGGGTTGAATCCCCGCACTTGCAACCAATTTTCTAGGGCTGGGTCGATGCGATCGCTCACAGATAGTTGGCTCATGATATTAGCTATAATAGTTGGAGGGGCTACCCCTTTCGGTAAGGGATTGCCACAGACCTTTTTAGTTTAGAACGGGAAGATTTTGGGATCGCGATCGTTATTAACCCCGTACTCAGTGCCGAGAATCAAGTTATTGCAAGGATTTTAAAAGGCGATCGGGTGATGGGATGAGAATTTTTAAAATTATCGATTATCAATTCAAACAATGGAGGGAAAAATGTCACCAGAGATAGCAAGAGACTACTTTGATTTCATTGCCAAGGTTGGCCTGACCAAACACGGCGGGAGCATGGCAGCCACTCGGGAACTGATCTCATTATGTCACATTGAGAGCGGACAGGCTGTATTGGATGTCGGCTGCGGGATGGGAGCCACGTCTTGCTATCTCGCAAAAGCAACAAACTGTCGGGTGGTGGGTGTAGACCTTTTGGAAAAGGCGATCGAGCAGTCGCGAGAAAGGGCAAAAGCTGAGAAGGTAACAGATCGAGTTGAATTTAAGGTAGCAGATGCACGAAAATTACCGTTTGAGGATAGCCTTTTCGATGCGGTCATCTCGGAGTCGGTGAATGTTTTCTTTGCAGACAAACGAGAAGCAATAAGCGAATATATGCGAGTCACCAAATCCGGGGGTTATGTCGGCATCAATGAGATAACTTGGCTCAAACCGCCATCTCCAGAGGTGGAAGGATACTTAAAACGAGCGATCTACGCCGAGGCACTGGACGCGAAGAGCTGGACAAAACTCATGGAAGAAGCGGGGTTGCAGGAGATCGTTAGCAGCCCTCACCCCTTCGATATTCCCGTGAACACCAAGGGAATGTTTGAGTTGTACGGGGGTTGGAGAATTTTCCAAGGGATGCTGAAGATGTTGGTCTTATTTGTTCGCGATCCAAAGGCACGCGGGTTTCTCAAGAGTGGGACAGGAGGAATCTCTAAGGATATGTTTGACGCGATCGGGTATGGGGTGTATGTCGGTCGGAAAGGGAGTTTCTAGGGGGTTGAACGTATCGTTTAGCAAAATAGAATCCTCAACGTCATGCGATCGGCGGGTATTGCTTGCCTTTTTTCTGACCATCGATCGCGTCAGGGACAGAACCCCCCAACCATCCCAAAATCTACTCCCGAGGGCGCGATCGAAAATCTTTCGCGCCATTGGATAATTGTGCTACAAAAGTTGCAGGACATTGCTTTTTCAAACCAATGGATTTTAATTTTATCGATATTTTCTTCATTTTTCTGATTATTTCCTCCATTCAACCTTGGTTGCAAAAGCGCAAAGTTGAAGCGCAACGCCTGCAAACCATCCAAGACTTTGAACGAAAGCGCCAAAGTCGCGTCATCCTTCTCATCCATCGTCAAGAGTCTATCAGTTTGTTGGGAATTCCTCTCTCTCGCTACATTTCCATTGAAGACTCGGAACAGGTTCTGCGGGCCATTCGCCTCACTCCCCCAGATATCCCCATCGATATTATTCTCCATACTCCGGGGGGGCTCGTTCTCGCTACGGAGCAAATTGCCCGCGCCCTCATTCGCCATCAATCGAAAGTGACGGTTTTCGTTCCCCACTATGCCATGAGTGGCGGCACCATGCTCGCCCTTGCCTCCGATGAGATTGTCATGGATGCCAATGCTGTCTTGGGTCCGGTAGATCCGCAACTGGGAAATATGGCCGCCGCGAGCATACTCAGCGTCGTCGATCGCAAGTCCATCGATCGCGTAGACGACCAAACCTTAATGCTGGCAGATTTGTCAGAAAAAGCGATCGCGCAAGTTCAGCGTTTTGTGCGGACGTTACTGCAAGATGATATTCCTCAACAAAAAATCGATCCTAACAATATCGATCGCATCGTGGACACCTTAACCACGGGAACAATTACCCACGACTGTCCGATTAGCGTTGAAGATGCCTCAGAGTTAGGATTACCGATTACAGTGGGAATGCCCAACGAAATTTATCAACTCATGGATCTCTATCCGCAACCCCAAACCGGTCGTCCTTCCGTCCAATATATTCCCCTGCCTTATAACTCCCCCAGTTTACCCATTTCATCCCCTCAAAGCCCTGACTAAAACCCCCCAATTGTCAGCGATCGATGAAAGCGCGCGATACTGTTTACCGTTCACTGTTTACCGTTCACTGAAATGACTCTTTCCAAACGAATTCCCGATTCAGTTTCCAATTTTGTTAAGAAAAAGAATCTGTTATTTGAACGAGGGATGGCTGTATTAGCACTCCTCAATTTTATCCTGATTTTATTTGATTATACCTATATTCCCCTGCGGGATTTTTGGCTTCAAGGTCGCGTCTCATTGATCAGTTTTAAACTGGGGGACTTTGAATATCAATTTCCCGAAGAACCCATGGTCGTACATAACTTACCCATTACTCAATTTTACGACAGTATTAAGGGAATCGAATCCAATCGCGACACGCAAACCTATTTACAGCGCGTTGATGAATTTAAAGATGAATTGAACAGTTTTCGCCCTCCACAGGTTGAAAATATCTTAGCGGATTTGCGCGATCGCAGTGTCGATATGATAGACACCGATCCTTTTCAAATTGCCAACAAAACGGGAACCCTCGAACGCATTAAAAATTTGATGCGAGATCGCGTTCCTGAAGCCGATGGTTCGGCAAAAGAGGCTTTTAGAATTTTTTGGAGTCAGGAGTACCTTTCGCAAAACAGTGCCTCGGAAGAACTGGCATTTTTCGATCGCCGCATTCGTCCTCTCATGGAAACGAACTATTTCCGTCCCATTGGGGAAAATGGCCAACCTTTTGATAATTTTGGCTTGCTCGATTTTCCGTTTTCTGCTCTTTTTCTCCTTGAATTTTTGGCGCGATCGTGGTTTATTAGCCGTCAGCGAAAAGGAGTCAGTTGGAGGGATGCCATGCTTTGGCGTTGGTATGATATCTTTTTGTTTCTTCCCGTTCCTCATTGGTTGCGTCCCATTCGTCTACTCCGCATTATTCCAGTTACGATCCGTCTCCACCAAGCTCAAATTATCAATATGCAAAAAATCAAAAAACAAGCCAGTCAGGGTTTTGTTGCGGGGATTGCAGAAGATTTAACAGAGGTTGTGGTTGTGGGCGTTCTCAATCAAGTCCAAGGCTCAATTCAAAGAGGAGAATTTACAAATATTTTAGCACAACAAAATACCAATCCTTATATCGATATCAATGATACCAATGAAGTTGCAGAAATTACTCGCGTGGTCATGGAATTAGTGATTAATAAAGTGTTGCCAGCCGTTCGGCAAGATATTGAAGGACTGATGCAATATAGTATTGAAAAAGCCCTGAAAGATGCTCCAGCTTACCAAAGTTTGAAGATACTGCCAGGGGTAGAAAACGCAACCACAACTTTAACCCAACAAACCATCTCGCAAATCTATCAAATTATTTACGTACAGATTAAGCATTTGATTGAGGAAGATCCCGAATTTGATAAATTATTAGAACATCTCGTCGCAACATTTACCGAATCCATGAGAACGGAAATTCAAGCCAAGCAAAGTATCGAACGATTGGAGTATTTACTCGTCGCTTTAATTGAGGAGGTGAAGATCAATTACGTCCAACGCTTATCTGAGGAAGATATGGAAGCATTAATGGATCAAACTCGCGCTTTACGTCAAGTTACCCAAGTGACTTCTCAATAATTTGTTATTTGTTGTTTGTTATTTGTTATTTGTTGTTCGGCAATAGCGATCGAGTTGCTTGTCGCGAACATTAACTCTGGTACCAATAACCAATAACCAATAACTAATAACCAATAACTAATAACCAATAACCAATAACTAATGAGGTAGAATATATTCGCTACGTGCTTGATAATTGGCATTCTTTAATGCAGTCACGGCAATGCTATCGTTTTGTACCCAAAACTTCCGATCTAAACGCACGAGTTTGCTCTCTTTTCCCGTGCCAATTCTGGCAACAACAGGGATTTTTGCTCCCTCTGCATGATTTCCGGCTTGTTGTTGGAGAATGCTTTTGAGATTGTTTTGTATGCCGCGATCGCGTGCTTGTTGTACGGTTAATTCGACAATCACCATTTTTACATCTTCCACGGGTTCGACAGACTCAACAATTAACTGAACTTTATCATCTTTGCGATCGGCATTCCCCCAAAAAATTAACCGCGCATCGTCTTCTAAATACGCTTCAACGTTCTCAAAAGCACTGGGAAACACAACCCCTTCTACTTGTCCGCTTAAGTCCTCCAATTGTAAAAATGCCATGGGATCGCCTTTTTTGGTCATGATTTTTTTCACCGAACTAATCAATGCGATCGCGCTGATTCTTTGCCGTTTTTTACAGGCTGCCAAATTCGATAAACTCACGGGAGAAACAATGGCAACGGCAGGTTTAATGGTATTTAAAGGATTGGCAGAAACATAAAACCCTAGAATTTCTTTCTCTTTTTTTAATTTCTCTTGCGGGGAAAAATCGGGGACTTTAGGCAACAAAGGGGCGCTATCAAAACTCTGAGTTTTCCCATCCTCTCCCGTGACTCCTCCTAGTATATCAAATAGATTCATTTGACCGCTATTGCGTTCTTTAGCTCGTTTTTGCGCCCAACCAATGACCGAATCGAGGGATTGTACGAGTTGATTGCGATTGTCGTGCAGTTTGTCAAATGCGCCGCAATGAATTAAAGTTTCTAGGGTACGTCGATTGACGGTTCGCAGATCGACTTTACTGCAAAAATCCGAGAAGGATTTAAAGCGTTCTTCGTTTTCTTGGCGAGCAACTAAAATGCTGTCAATTGCGCCATCTCCGAGTTGAGGAACGGCTGATAAACCAAATAAAATCTTCTGCCCGACGGGAGTAAAATCAATATTAGAGCGATTAATATCGGGGGGTTCGACATCAATTCCCATTTCGGCACATTTGGCAATGTAGCTCTTGACTTTTTCTTTGCTGCTGCTATTTCCCGTCAGCAGTGCTGCCATATATTCCGTGGGATAGTTTGCTTTTAAATATGCCGTTTGATAGGTAACGTAGGCGTAGGCGGTAGAGTGAGATTTGTTGAAACAATTGGCAGCAATGAACCCGTTTTCTAACAAGAAATTATGATCCCGTTCTACCCCAATATCGTAAACGGGTTGAATGCCGAGGGATTGACGTTTAATAATTTTGACCATTTTTGCTACGATCGGGTATTAGTCCAATTGCGATCGCGACAAGAATAGAAAGCAATTCCCTGTGAAGCCCGAAGCCGTGATTATACAGCTTTGCGGTTAATCATCGGTAGTTCACAAACATACAACCGAAAACAGAAGAAAATCCTAACCTCAGGGAATTCTAACCTAAAGAGATTCCAAAGGATAAGGATTTTCAGGATGATGGCGGGAGGCGGATTTGAACCACCGACCTTCGGGTTATGAGCCCGACGAGCTACCAGGCTGCTCTATCCCGCGTCGCTTTTTCGAGTATAACAAACAATGGACTCAATT
>JBFRWJ010000435.1:0-2753 GCA_051439525.1 Spirulina sp.
TTGGCTTTGGCTCCCCAACGAGAATAACCGTAGTAGGCTTCTTGCATATAGGTGCAAGCCATCTTCTCTCTGCCCCAAGCCCAGTAGAATTTAGCTGCGAGTTCGTTGGCTAAGGCTTCTTCTTGGAGGGTCAGTTCGTAATGCCGTTCCCATTTTTGCTCTGGGAGTAATGCCAATCCCGCAGAAAGATAGTCAAATGCAGCTTGATAGGCTGTCCCCTGTTTTGCTTTTTGACCCGCCGTTAAATTGAGCCGTACCAATTGCAATCTTTTCTCCGCATCTTGAATGAATTCTTGACCTTGATTGAGGTGATTGACAATATCAAAGATCCGAACATCGCGATCGCTTGGTGCAATGTTGTTCAATAAAAGTTGTCCGATGGCGAAGTGAGTCCGTTTCTTGCGATCGTCGGGAATGAGAGCGTAAGCCGCTTGTTGGACGCGATCGTGGAGGAATTTGTAATGAGGAAGAAAAGAGGTCGGGATGTTGCACGCAACGTCCGTAGAGGAGTCTTGATAAAATTTATAGGTTTCGCTTTGAGGTAAAATCAATCCTTCTTTTAAGGCTTCCCATAAACTGGCTGCTGTTTCTTCCGGAGATTGTTGACTCGCGATCGCGAGGGTTTCTAAATCGAATTGGTTGCCAAGACAAGCGGCTAATTTCAAGCGCTCTCGGGTTTCTCGGGACAATTTTTGCAGCCGTCCGGTCATAAATTCGACGACATCATCCGTCAGGGATAATTCCCGCACTCGTCCAATATCGCATTGCCAGTATCTCGCCTCCCCGTCGAATGTAATGAGACCGTCCTCGTGCAATCCTTTGAGAAATTGGGTGGCAAAAAAGGGATTGCCTTTGGTTTTCTGAAAGATTAAATCCGTTAGCGGTTGCGCGAGATCTAAACCGCAACTGAGGCTGTCGGCAACCCATTGATTGAGAGCCGATTTTTCTAAAGGTTGTAGCGTAATTTGTTTGAGGGTTGCCGTTGTTTTCTCGATCGCTTTCAGAGTTAACATCAGGGGGTGTGCTGGAAACACCTCGTTATCTCGATAAGCCCCGATCGCAAGGAGATATTGACTTTTTGCCTCTCCCATCAAGAGCTTTAATAAACTTAAGGAAGCCGAATCCACCCATTGCAAGTCATCAATAAAAATGACCAAGGGGTGTTCTCGAGTGGCAAAAACCCTGACAAATTTCTCAAACAGGAGATTGAAGCGGTTTTGCACTGCACTGCCTTCGAGTTCCGGAACGGGGGGTTGTTCGCCGATAATCCGTTCGAGTTCGGGAATGACTTCAATTATTACACGTCCATTGTCTCCAAGGGCAGCTAAGATTTTGTCTTTCCATCGTTGCAGTTGTGCGTCGCTCTCTCCGAGGAGTTGCCCCATTAAGTCTCGGAAGGCTTGCACGAAGGCAGAAAAGGGAATATTGCGCTGGAATTGGTCGAATTTTCCTTTGATAAAGTACCCCCGCTTTTCCACGATGGGCTTGTGAACTTCATTAACAACGGCAGTTTTCCCGACTCCGGAATAGCCCGCGACGAGGAACAGTTCGGCGTGGGAAGATGGGGAAGTGAGTAAATTATTTGCTCCTGACACTTCCCTCGCCCCCGATGCTCCCTCACCAGAAACCCGCTCGAAAGCAGCTAATAATGCGTTGACTTCCTGCTCTCGTCCGTAAAGTTTGTCGGGGATGAGGAAGCGATCGCACAGGTCGCGTTCTCCCAAATCAAAGGGTTCGATTTTCCCCGTTTCTTGCCATTGAGAGAGACATTTTTCGAGGTCGCACTTAAGCCCCAGTCCACTCTGATAGCGGTCTTCGGCATTCTTCGCCATCAATTTCATGACGATATCGGCTAAGGGAGTAGGGAGTAGGGAGTGGCGGTGCGACCCCGGCATCCCCCCCATCCCCCCCTTACTAAGGGGGGAACTAAAGGGGGGATGGGAACGCGCACCAAGACAGAGAGTAGGGGAGGGAGGTTTGGCAATATGCGCGTGAATCAGTTCTAAAGGATCGTCGCTTTCAAAGGGGAGTTTTCCGGTGAGAAGTTCGTAAAAGGTGACTCCGAGGGAATAGAAGTCACTGCGATAGTCGATGCCTCGGTTCATCCGTCCCGTTTGTTCGGGAGAAATATAGGCAAGGGTGCCTTCTAAAACATTCGGGGTTTGAATGGTTTGGGTTTCTTTCGGGAGTAACGTAGAAATACTAAAGTCGATGAGTTTGACTTGGTTCGTTTCCGGATGAATCAGAATATTTGCGGGTTTAATATCTTTATGAATAACGTGATTTTGGTGCAACTGGTGCAGAATATCCGCCAATTGAATGGCAATATTAAGAAACTCCGCGATCGAAGAACGGGTGACGGGTGACGGGTGACTGATAACTGATAAAGCAATGCCGCCAAAATCTTCCATAATCAAAGCATAGCGATTTTGGTAACGCTCTAGCGCGATCGGTTTAACAATGCCTTCAATATCGAGATTTTTGGTAATGGCATACTGGTTGCGAAACTGAACTAATTCGTTAAAAGAAGGATATTCGTTTCTCATTAACTTGAGAATCGCGGATTGCCGGTCATCCAATTTTTGCCCGCGATAGACGAGAGTGCGATCGCTTTCGTGGATGAGTTCGCGAACTTCATAGCCCGATATTTTCAGATCGAATCCGTTCATAATCTTTGCTGTTTGGGAGATCGATTGATACCGAATCTAGCAAGAAATTGTGAAAAACTCGTGAAGGTTTTCTACTCGAAAAAA
>JBFRWJ010000436.1:0-13321 GCA_051439525.1 Spirulina sp.
CAATTTCTCTAATCGCATCGGAACGTAGAAAAAAAACAAAAGGGATCTCAACCATGAAAACACTCCTAAGATTTGGACTCGCAGCCCCGATCGCAGGTTTAATGCTGGCAAGTTTAGCCACTTCAGCAGAGGCAGGAACGTTAATCGGCGAAACCGGAAGCATTAGCGATCTCAACCATTTAACTCAAGAAATTCTCTTTAAGAATGAATATATCAATCCGGTTGTTTTTGTCGGTCCGCCTTCATTTAATGGTAATCAACCCGCATCTGCCCGGTTAAATAATGTTTCCAGTACTGGGTTCGATATTAATCTAGAAGAACCGGATGATATGGACGGTTTACATACTCTAGAAACTCTCAGCTATCTCGTCCTCGAATCCGGATCTTGGGCGCTCGATGATGGCGGTTTGTTGCAAGTTGGAAGTCTAAACGCGGGTGGTTTAGTGGGAACGAATAGCGATGATAGCGGCTGGAATAATGTTGATTTTGCTTTTGATTTTGCCAACGATCCTCTCTTGTTCAGCCAAGTTCAAACTTCTCATGAAGACGGGTATCTCGTCACTCGTCACGATAACGTTGGGACAACGGGTTTTAGTATTGGAATGCAAGAAGGAGAAAGAAGCAATAACTCCGGACATCTCAGTGAGACAATCGGTTGGTTTGCTCTCGAGTCCGGTAGCGGCGATTGGAGTGGGAACACTTATCAAGCCGGACAAACCGGCGATCGCGTGACGCATGATTGGGCAAATATTAACTTTACGGAAGATTTTGAGAATATCCCCGCGATCTTGGCGGCGATGGCTGATTTTGACGGTCCCAATACCGCCGGATTGCGCTATCAAAATGCCAGTGAAGGAGGCGTACAGATTAAAGTCGAGGAAGAAACAAGCCTCGACCCCGAAATCAACCATACGACAGAAACGGTCAATTATTTAGCTATTGAAGGGGACAAAAATCTTGAGGGTGACAAAATTATTAGCCCAAAAGAAATTCCCGACGGTCAAACCGTGAAATATAGGATTTCTCAAGAAACAGTAGCCGGAGAGGGAGATTTTGATGACAATATTCTCGGTTTTATCGATGCTTTTGCCACGGATGGAACTCTTGAAGAGTTCTACGGTTACAATACTGACAATAGGTATTCCTTTGGCAATTCTGTCGATCTGACCGAAGATATGTCCCACCTGTTTCTCGTCCAAGGTTCGGATGGTTTGGGACTCTTTTCCGTTCACGATAAATATACAACAGGACGCCAGGGAGGCGGTGTCGCAGATATGCAATTCGATCTGTTCGGAGATACCGCTTCTTTTCTCGTTAAAGACGATCCGGGTGACCAGTCTTACACCGAGACGAATTCTTTTCTCGGGGGTACGCTTCAAAGTACATTAACGTCGAAGCATAAATGGTGGGATTGCTGCACGGATGGTTCTGCAATCGGATACCTGGATGGGCTGTGGGAGATGTTTGCCCAATTTACGGATTTTGGGGCGAATGATGGGGGAATGCTCGAGGAATGGGCAGTGCTTTCCGGAGATGGTTCCGCGATCGATGTCGTTTTGCAGACAGGTCGTCGGGTGCGGATCGATGTGGTGGTCGATCGCCCCACACAAGTTCCCGAACCCGCTTCTCTTTTGGGTCTGTTGACCGTCGGTGCTTTAGGCACTTCTCTGCGCAAACGTCAAGAGAAAGAATCATAAGTCCAAAATTGCTCTTGTCTGGTAGAGTGGCGATCGCGCTCTTCGCGATCGCTCTTTCTTTGCTGGAAACAAATGCACCCTACATGAATTTAAGTTCGCCGATCGCCATTAACGGTCAATTAAGATCTGTCCATATAAATCGTAAACATCGGCATCAATAATTTTAACGGGGACAATTGAGCCTAAATGTGCCTCTCCTTCAACATAAACCAAGCCATCGACTTCTGGAGAAAATCGCGGCGATCGCCCGATTAATTCTCCCGTACCCGGATTTTCTTGTTCGATGAGGACATCTACTCTTTTACCCACCTCTTTTTGATTCTTTTTGGCAGCGATCGGCTGTTGAATTTCCATGAGAATATCCCGACGTTCGTTGGCGATTTCTGGAGGAATTTGGTCGGGTAAAGAATAAGCGGGCGTTTCTTCTTCTGGAGAAAACGTAAAGACCCCCACGTGATCGAATTCGTGACGTTGAATAAAGTTAGCTAAATGGTCGAAATGTGCCTCGGTTTCCCCCGGAAAACCAACAATTAAAGTGGTTCTGAGGACAGCATCGGGAATTTCTGTTTTTAAACGTTCGATAATTTCATCATTGACCCTTCCCTGCCAAGGTCGATTCATCGATCGCAAGATTTCTGGATGAGAATGTTGCAAAGGCAAATCCAAATAAGGCAAAACATTGGGGGTTTCTTGAATGGCGGCGATAACTTGCGGTGTTAAACCCGTCGGATAGGCATAGTGCATCCGAATCCAAGGAATATCGACTTTTCCCAGTTCTCGTAACAGTTCTGCTAATTTCGGTTCGCCATAAATATCTTTGCCGTAATTGGTGGTAATTTGGGAGATAAGAATTAACTCTTTGACTCCTTGATCGGCGAGCATTTTTGCTTCCGTGACGATGGATTCGATCGATCGCGATCGCTGATTTCCTCGCAGGTGGGGAATAATACAAAACGCACAGCGATAATCACACCCTTCGGCAATTCTTAAATAAGCAACGCCTTCCGTGGTCGTGCGATAGCGAGGTGTCGTTTCATCGGCAATATAGGTCGGTTCTGGAGAAACTTCTTTCACTCGCTCTCCCTGTTCAACCCGTTGCACCACGTCCACAATTTTTTGATAATCGCTACTGCCAACAACAGCAACGGCTTCCGGTAATTCTTCTAATAATTGTTCTTGAAAATGCTGAGCCATGCAGCCCGCAATAATAATCTTTTTATCAGCTTCGGCGAGTTCGACTAAAGTCCGCACGGATTCTTCCCGGGCGGCTTGAATAAAACTACAGGTATTCACAACAACATAATCTGCCAATTCTTCATTAGAATCAACCTCATAACCCGCTTCGACCAATAAACCGAGCATGTGTTCGGAGTCAATGCGGTTTTTTTCGCAACCGAGGTGAGAAATGGCAATACTGGGTTTGGGCATATTAATTCAGCGATCGTTAAAATCCCCCTATCTTAGCACAATCATTTCTCAGTTGCATGACTGGAGATTGAGTCCGCTTGGCTGGCTGGATTCAAATCCAAACATCTCAATATTTGATGTATGGGTTTATTTTTGTGTTAATGTTAAAAAAATGTTATGACTAATCGTTGATAATTGTTCATTGATACATGGGAATTCGCAAGCCGTTTCATCTGGGTCTATCTCTTTTCGCGGGGCTGTTATTGAGCCTGTCGGTTGGCTGTGCGCCACCTCCTGCGGCGGATGGGAGGGAGGAAATCGAATTCTGGACGATGCAGCTCCAACCCAAGTTCAATAACTATTTTAACGAGCTGATTGCCGAGTTTGAGGCGGAAAATCCGGAGGTCAAAGTGCGCTGGGTGGATGTTCCTTGGACGGCAATGGAAAGTAAAATTCTTACGGCAGTCTCGGCGAGAACTGCACCGGATGTGGTCAATCTCAATCCGGTCTTTGCCTCTCAATTGGCAGCTCGCAATGCTTGGTTCGACCTCGATCGCTCCATTTCCCCGGAAGCGCGATCGCAGTACCTTCCCAATATTTGGCAAGCAAGTACCTTAGAGGACAAAAGTTTTGGCATTCCTTGGTATTTAGCAACTCAAATTGTCGTTTACAATCGCTCACTCCTGCAAGAAGCTGGCATCGACCAACCCCCGGGAACTTATGCCGAATTAGCAGAAATGGCCGCGCGAGTCAAGGAAAAAACCGGCAAGTACGGCTTTTTTGTCAGTTTTGTGCCGGGAGATTCGGGAGAGATTTTAGAATCATTGGTAAAAATGGGCGCATCTTTGCTCGATGAAGAAGGAAAAGCGGCGTTTAATACCCCTGAAGGCAAAGCGGCGTTTCAATATTGGGTGGATTTGTACCAAAAAGAATTACTTCCCCCCGAAGTGCTGACCCAAGGACATCGCTACGCGATCGAACTGTATCAGGCAGGAGAAACGGCTTTACTGGGAACGGGAGCGCAATTTTTCCCCACCATTGAAAATAATGCCCCCGCGATCGCCGAGGTTTCTGATATTGCCCCGCAAGTGACCGGAAAAACGGGGAAAAAGAATGTTGCGGTGATGAATTTGGTCATCCCTCGGGATACGGACAATCCAGAAGAGGCCCTTAAATTTGCTTTATTTGTGACCAATTCCACCAATCAATTAGCCTTTGCAAAAGAAGCCAATGTTTTACCCTCAACCCAAGATTCTGTGGAAGAATATCTTCGCGAATTACAGGAGAAAAATTCCCTCTCTCCTCTCGATCGCGCCTCAAAAGTGGGGGCGCAACAATTAAACGAAGCTGAGGTTTTAGTGCCGGCAATGGATAATCTCAAAGCATTACAACAAGCAATTTACACGAATTTACAAGCGGCTATGCTAGGAGAAAAAAGTGTCGAACAAGCTGTTGAAGATGCGGCAAGTGAATGGAATTCTCGATCGGGTAATCGGTAATGGGTAATCGGTAATTAATTATGGAAATTAGATTTAGAGAGTTTAATCCTTTTGATTTATGGATTTGGTTAGAATTTCCCACCAATCCCTCTCCCTTGGAACAACAGTATATTGAGGAAGTGTTTGATTCTTGGTTCTATTTGGGGAAATTAGGCGGATTTAATGCCGAAAATTTGCAAGTGACCGAGACTGGCGTTGAGGTAAGCTATTTAGAATACAAGGAGGAATCTGGGGATGATTCCATGATGGCACTCATGCACAATATGGGAGACTTTGAATATTTCGGAACTTGGGGACGCTGTTGGTTCGATTTGGGAACGAGCGATGCGATCGCCCTTGATGTTTTAATTAATTCCCTCCTACAATTAAGTCGAGAATATGTGGAAATCCGACAGCTTATTATTGGGGGCGAGAATGAAGATTGGCCGATCGACAAACGCGATCGCGCTTTATTTGACAACACTCAAAATTAATCTATGAGTAAATCGGGTAAAATTCGCATTTTGGCATTAGGATTGATTCGCCATGGCGATCGCGTTTTTCTCTCGGAAGGCTACGATCGCGTTAAAGACGAACGATTTTATCGCGCTTTGGGGGGAGGCGTTAAGTTTGGCGAAACCAGTTTAGCCGCTTTGCAAAGAGAGTTTCAAGAAGAATTGCAAGCAGATTTAACCAATATTCACTATTTGGGATGTTTGGAAAGTTTATTCGTTTTTAACGGGAAACCCAAGCATGAAATCTTACAACTCTATCAGTGTGATTTTGCGGATGTCAAATTTTACCAACTCGAAGAAATCATCTTTAATGAGGGAAAACGTCAGAAAAGAGCCCTGTGGATTCAGTGCGATCGCTGCCTGTCCGGAGAGTTGAATCTCGTACCAAAATCTTTTTTAGAGTATCTATAATTGCCCGCTTCTAACGCTCCGCTCTCTCGTCAAGAAGCCAAAAAATCACGACAGATTTCAGTAGCGCAAAGTTCCCTCGGTATCGTAAAATGGGGAAATCTACTTAAAATAAAGTCCTATTGCTGCAATCTCCACCTCGATCCACATCGCGATCGCCTTTGTAGGGAGCAGCTTTCGCAAAATTCCATTGTCATCTTGCAGTATTGCAGTAACGCGATCGTGTCTTGCGATGGTTACGGCATCACAGTCGAGCAAGATTTATAGAGAATCATGGCTAGACGAAAAAAACTCTTTCCTTGCGGTCACAAAGGATACGGACAAATTTGTCATCGGTGTGCTCAAAAAGCAGACGATCGAGAGAAAAAGAAACAAGAAAAACAAATGTGGGAAGCAACTTTTGCCCACGATCTCATCGATCTGACGGATCTGCCTAAAAATGTGGTCGTCAAAGCCCGACGAATTATTAGCGGCATTCAAGAGCAACAAGATTATCGCCAGTTTAAAGGCAAGCGGCTTCGTCACGATCGCTTTATTATTAGTATTCCCGTTACTCGCAATTATCGCCTGATCTGTCGCGACTGCGGTAACTTACTCGTCCCTGAAGCCGTAATTTCCCACGAGGATTACAATGTTTGTAAACCGGGAGGGTGAACAGTTATCAGTGAACAGTTAATTGTTGGTTGTTGACTTCCTTCTTTTGGAGCATCATGCAAATTTATCTCGATTACAGTGCGACGACTCCCCAACGTCGGGAAGTTACCGCGAAAATCCAACAAGTGGCAACTTCTGACTGGGGAAATGCCTCGAGCTTGCATGCTTGGGGAGAAAGAGCAGCCTCAAAGCTCGAGGAGGCCAGATTTCAAGTTGCTCGTTTGCTGAATGCTCCCGCTCCCGAAACGATCGCTTTTACCTCGGGAGGAACCGAAGCTAACAATTTAGTCCTTTTTGGCATCGCTCGGCAATATTGTCAACCCCAACATATCATTATTTCTCCCGTCGAACATGCGGCGATCGCAGAACCGGTAAAATTGTTGGAACAATGGGGTTGGCAGGTGACTCGCCTTTCGGTCAATCGTCAGGGAAGAGTCGATCCAGAGGAATTACAAGCGAGTATCCAAAGCAATACGGTTCTCGTTTCCATTATTTACGGTCAAAGCGAAGTCGGCACCCTACAACCGATTGAAAATCTTGCCCGCATTGCTCGCGATCGCGGGGTATTATTTCATACTGATGCGGTACAGGTAGCAGGACGCTTGCCTTTAGACGTGCAACGCTTGGGGGTCGATCTCCTCTCTCTCTCGGGTCACAAACTCTACGGGCCTCAAGGGATCGGGGCTTTGTACATAAGTCCGAATGCGAACTTAATCCCTTTGTTGATGGGAGGCGGACAAGAAGGAGGGTTGCGATCGGGTACGCAAGCGATCCCGATTATTGCTGGTTTTGGCGTGGCAGCAGAATTGGCGGCACGAGATCTAGATAAAGAAAGAACTCGGTTAAGAGAGCTACGCGATCGCCTTTTCGATCGGCTCGCGGACTATCCTTATTTAATCCCAACCGGCGATCGCTTGCACCGTTTGCCCCATCATGTCAGTTTTTGTTTGACTCCTCCCCTAGCTGGAGAAGTTACCGGGAAAGCGATCGTGCGTCAAATGAACCTTGCCGGTATTGCTATCAGTGCCGGATCTGCCTGTCATAGTGGCAAACTCAGCCCCAGTCCCATTTTAAAGGCAATGGGGTACGATGATGGGATGGCATTGGCGGGAATTCGTTTCTCTTTGGGGAAAGAAACCACGGGAGAAGATATTGACTGGACGGCGATGGTATTGAAGCAGGTTTTAGGGCGATTCATGGCTAAAATGACGGTATTGAGATAAGCGATCGCGTTTTTTCTTTATCTTGCTTCAGGGATAGTAGAATTAATTCATTGACGCACGAAGGGAGAACGATAGGCGGGAACGAGCTTATTTTTGGGAACGCCAAGGGCAATTAATTCTCTGGCAATACCCGGTTCTGTGAAATCTCGTTGAATCCAAATTTCTTCGTTTTTTATTTCCACATGAATGGGACATCCATAAATACGCTGGTCGTCTTGCCAACCCACATTAAGAAGTAAATATCGCCCGCGATCGTCATCAAAAATGACCTGTGTTTCTACTGTATCATCCTGCTGGGCATATTGGAGATGTTCGAGAAGAATTTGTTTGATTGCACTAGAATAGTTCAGTTTTTCCATTGTTGTACGATCGTAACATTTTTACAATATTGAGAAAGGAAAAATTGTTTTCTTGCGTTCTAAATTCGCTGAAGATAGAGATAGTTTTCATCTTCAATACATCGGAGGATTTCGAGTAACTTTTTAAGACGATAAGTTACAATCTGATAGTCTTCTTTACTAGGAGAATCACCCAAACGAGTTAAAACGCGATCGCTTTCTTGACGAATGGTTTCTAAAAAGAAATCTCTAAATCTTTGACGATTGCTGATTTTTCCTCGACCTAATTTGACCAAAGGGAGTTGTGCGGATTCGCCATCAATTTCTATTTCTGTGATTTGGTCGGATCCAATCTCGATAAAGTCAGATTTTGCCAACCATAACAGGAAATCCTTAGCAACGGAAATATAACGAGGCTGTCCTTGGCGATCGGGATAAAAGGTAATATCTAACATTATTTTAGGTTTTCGTGGAGTTGTATTTTTCGGATAAGGTCTTTTGCTGATGTTGGTGAAGGTTTTATCAGAACAGATATTCTGTTGTACGGTTCTATTTGCGAGGCAGCTTTATTTGATGCAATTAGTTGGGAATATGAAAAAAACTCGTAGAATTCAATAGAAGACATAGATTCAAATACATCTATCGAAGAAGTAAAAAAATGCTTTACAACAAAAAAGCCAATTCGGACAATTATTATCCTGTGGAACGCGGGATACTGCGGATGGAGGGGATGTGAGTCTTGCTATCGACATTGTTGATAGCCAGCAATCCCCCGTGAATTCCGAAGCCGCGATTATACCGCTTTGCGGTTAATCGTCGGGAGTTCACTTTTGAGCTCGCGCTCTCCGAAAGTGACAGAACAGGGATATAATCGACGGTATCCCGCTTATCGACTGAATTGGCCTGTGATTGATGAGAAAAATTATTGCTGTTAGTTTACTGTCGATTCTGATTGCCAGTGCAATTGAAGCACCCATTGCAGGGCAATCAATCCGTCTGAGAACTTTTGCCGACTGGTGCAAGCGCAAGATTCGTTTAAATGCAGAAGCACAACATACGGTTGAAGTCTTGCTGAGGAGAGCGGGAACGCAAAATTGCGATCGCGCTGGCGATACTCTGGCCAATCTCACCGAAATCGATCTCAGTGAGGAAGGTATTGCGGATTTAAGTCCGTTGGTGACTCTGATAAACTTAAAAAATCTCGATCTCAATGATAATTTAATCGAGGATATTAAGCCTCTTTCTAGTTTAATTAATTTAATAGAGCTGAACCTGACAGAGAATCGAGTTGCGGATATCGAGCCCCTATCCCGTCTGACCAACCTGAAATTACTCTACCTCAGTGGCAATCAAATCGCCAGTGTAGACTCTTTATCTAATTTAGCCGACCTGACAGTACTGGGTCTCAGTAGCAATCGCATTGCCGATTTAACACCGTTAGCGAGTCTGACAAATCTGACGGGACTTTATCTGAGTGGCAATCGTATTGAAAATCCGACACCTCTTGCCGATTTAACCAGTTTAGAGAGGCTCTACCTCGATCGCAATCAAATCGAAGATGCCACCCCATTAGCCAATCTACCTAATTTAAAAGAACTCGACATTCACGACAATCCCCTGAACAATTTTGTTTGTCCGGCACAATCTCAATGTCAGCTTTGAGCAGCGATCGCGTCGCCTCTAATCAAGCAGAAGGTTGAGCGAGGAGATCGTCTAAAGTTTTTTGACCATCGAGTTGATAGAGATCGTCGCAGCCCCCAATATGGCGATCGTTGATAAAAATCTGGGGAACGGTTCTCCGGCCATTTGACCGTTCTGCCATTTTATCGCGTGCCGCGTTGTCTCCATCAATTTTGTATTCGGTATACTTTACGCCTTTCCACCAAAGGAGTAACTTAGCACGAATACAAAAAGGACAAGTTTGCCAAGTGTAGATTTCTACATTCGCTTTCACGCGATCGAGATTTCGTCCGAATAAAAGGTTTAGCATGGTAATGGATAATGGGTAATGGGTAACGGGTAATTTTTCATCCTTCATCTTTCATCCTTCATCCTTTCCAACTGTCTCATCAGTGCCCCATTCGAGAGTATCTTGAATTTCCTTACCATTATGATAGGCTGCGACTAAAAGATCGCAAGTTTTTCCCCAAGCGATCGCTCCGGTGGCATCCAAAGCGATCGCTCCCAAATCTCGCTGGTTGTCAACGCATTCTCGCATCGATCGCGACATGGCTTCCGCGAGAGACAGTCCGTCTGTCACGCGCACGACAATTTTTGCCGCCAAACATTCGTCAATAATATCCTCACCGATTCCCGTACAACTCACCCCAGCTTTAATCGTGGCATAATTTCCCGCCGGCATGGCCGAATCGCTCACCCGTCCGATGCGTTCAAATCCCTTTCCTCCCGTCGAAGTCCCTGCCGCTAATTTCCCCTCGCGATCGAGAGCAACGACTCCAATTGTCCCCCGTCCTGCCTCCTCCGACTCGGCAATCACCCCTGCCATTTTTTTCTGAAAATTATCCTTGCGTTCTTCGATCCACTCTTTCAGGCGCAAATCCGTGAGCGGATTATAAGTCGGAATTTGTAACTCTCGTAACAGTTCGACAGAACCATAATCGGAAAGCACGCGATCGCTTTGGGTTTGTAAAAATCGAGCCAGATCGATGGGATTTTTCAGTCGCGACACATTGATTGTGCCGCTAAAACGCTGCGGGGTTCCATCCATCAGCGAGGCACTCATGCGCACTTGTCCGTCGGATTGTAACACCGAGCCCGTCCCGGCATTAAAGCGGGGTTCGTCCTCGAGGAGCTGACAGCCGCGAACGACTGCATCGGTGGCACTTGCACCATTGAGAAGGCGATCGTAAACGTCTTTCGCGATCGCGTGGAGAGATTGGCGCACTTCCACCAAACCCCCTTTTCCTTTTAAAGAACTTCCCGCTCCACCATGAATAATTAATTTAGGCTGCATCCTGAATTTCCTCTTAATTTTGCCAATTGATTCAAGCGATTTGATAAACAAACCGCAATGCTGCCCAAGTTTTTACGTCTAGGGCATAATGATCGGTAGACGAACTGACCCCACTCGCATCATTTAAGTCTTGCAATAACGCCCGAGCGACTTCAAGGGGTTGAGATAACTCAATCAGTAGATCCCCTTTTCCATGAGGGGTAGAAAGGGTTGCGAGAAGCTCCAATACCTTCTCAAAGGGCGATCGCGAGCAAATAACAATGGTTTCCTCAATTCCGGGAGGCATCGCGGTAAATCCATTGAGAGTCGATGTTGATTTTGTGAGTTGCAAGGTGTTGCCGGGTTCGATCGCCAGCTCTCGGAACTGCAATTCATCCGCATCTGGATCGGGCGCGCTGTAAAGGACAACGGGAGATCCTGTTGTTTTGACCCCAACCAGCATTAAGTAAAGGGGACAATCTCCAGCATTTTCGAGCTCGAACCGGACGGATTGGCCCGCAGAAAATGTCACTAATGTTTCGTCAAAACGATTATTGCTGGGTTTTTTGCTCTCAAAGCCGCGAGTGGTGCGCTCGAGTTTTGGGGAAAGTTGCGGGTCAACTGCTTGTAAACTTGCTCTGACGGCTAATTGAGAGGAAGCTTCATTGACGATCGCCTGCCATAATTTCACCGCCAACAAGGTCTTAAATTTGGGCGTTAAGCGTTCGACGGCAGCTTTGATGGCTTCATCTCCCTTCTCGAGGGTGTTGGGTAAAGAAACATAACCCGTGGAAAATAGCCCGTATCCTTGGGGAGAAGATGGGTCGGAATCGAGCGTCTCGGTGACGACCGCCAGGGAACTATCCCCACGACTAAACAAGCAGTCTGCCGATTGTTCTCCCGCCACGACCACCGAAGAAACGGTAGAAACATTGGCAAAGGCACTGGTTGCGTCTACCCGTTCGATGCGGCTGAGCTGGGCATCCAAAGCGACGATTAAGCCGATATTGTGGGGAAGCACCCGCAGGGATTCCCGCACGAGTTGACCGGGAGAGAGGGGGGGAGCGTTACTGTCGTTCTTCTCAAGCCGTTCGGCTTTGACCGTTAAACCCGATCGCGAGATAACTTTTAGGGCGATCGCGGTTTCCGGTTCTCCTGCCATTAACTGAGAATTCGTCCCGTAGTTTTGTAAGACCGTCATGGGCAATCCGGCCAGATGGAGAGAAACCGTACTCCCATCGCTCTCCACTTTTGTAATTACCCCCTCTGCACCCAAGGAAGATTCCGGCTGGGTCAAATAAGCCGATGCCGAGGGATCGGCTGCTCTCTTGCCCAATTTTTGGGGGCGTTGGGCGCTCATTCCTTGCATTTGTGCCGCACTGCGACTGAAGACCGTCTGAATGGTGGTGGGAGCGGTGGCTTGCCAGAGGGTTTGTACGAGGGTATAGGTGAATAATCCCGCACTAAATCCATTGCCAACGACCTCGATCGCGGTTTCTCCCTCCCGGGCGGCTTGCAGGAGAATCCCCGGAATGGTTGAATTTTGAGCGATCGCGAGATCGGATGCTTTTCCCGTTGGCTGCCATTTTTGGGGCAAAAACGAGGAGCGAGTCCCGGGTAAAGAAATCGATCGCGAATTTCCTTGCAGGCTTTTTTCCGGGGGGGCATAACTGGTATCGAGCACCATCGTCAGGTTGGGCGTGGAGAGCGATCTCGCCCATTCCAGTAAGGTTGCTTCTAAAATTCCCGCTTCCCCAATTTTTCCCCCTGCGGTGAGCAAGCCATTGGCGAGCGCTGTTTCGATTTTCTCTTCCACCTTGATGCCCGATGCCGAAGATTTGTTATTCTCCCTCTCTGTTGAAGGGAGGGGAAGGGAAATCTGGCTGCCATACCCACTAAAGTGAAAAACAACTACATCTCCAGCCTTCGCTTCCGGAAGAAATTCTTCTGAAAATGCCGTTTCGATATTTTCTCGAGTGCCCTTCTCATCCGTCAGGACGAGAATATCCCGGGGGCTAAAGCCAAAGCGGTGAATTAATAACTCCTGTTGTAGTTCTACATCGGTTTTGCACCCTTGCAACGTTTGATTTCCGTAGCGATCGATTCCCACCAATAAGGCTAATTTGCGCCCTTTCGCTCCGGCGAGGGCTTGGAAATGGGAAGCTATCCCCAAAGGAGTGAGGCGATCGCCTCCTCCTGCCCCCATTCCCGCAGCGAGGAAAGCCAGTCCAGCCCCTTGTAAAAAAGTCCGCCGATCCAATCCCATACCCGTTAGCTTTGAAATTTCCGTTCTCAGCGTAGCAGGTTTTCGGGGGGGATTTTTCTGTTAATTTAGTTTTTTGCCTGCATGGCTCGAGCCAGTTCGGCGGCCACTTCCGGTCGGGAAAACTGAGGGGGAGGTAATTCGCCGCGACGCAGCATTTCTCGCACTTTTGTTCCGGAAAGATGGACTCGCTCTTCGGGAGTGCTGGGGCTGGTTTTGGTGGTTGCCATTTGTCCGGTGCGGGTGCAATAAAAGGCGTGCTCGAATTTCATCGGTTGAATGCCCATTTCTCCCGGTTCAAATTCCGCGAAAATATGTTGCGCGTCGTAGGTGCCGTAATAGTCCCCAACTCCCGCATGATCGCGACCGACGATGAAATGGGTGC
>JBFRWJ010000437.1:0-7036 GCA_051439525.1 Spirulina sp.
GGGTGTTGATGCAGGAGATGGGCGAGCTTCTTGGCGAGAGCGATCCGGCCATTTAATATTTTTAAGCGCCACGATCGCAATTCTCACTAATTATCGGCAAGATTGGGAAACGCGATCGGGACGCTAACAGATGAATTTCTTGCCTTTCGTCAAAATGGTGCTGTAGTTTCTACAATGGGGATAGAATTGGCAGGTTTGAACATGAAGGGGCAGTCTTTTCTTTTACGCTATTTGTCTACATTGGGATTCCTGAGTTTGGTTCTCGGGGCGATCGCTTCTCCGGCTTGGAGTTTACCCGGTCAGCGCACGGAAACGGTAGCGGCTTGGATTGCCGGAAATCCCACATTACGACCTGCAAACAGCGATGGTTTGACGGTACAGCGCACGGATACGGCTGCTCAACGCTTTGAGTTTCGGGCTTCTATTTTTCCACCGGGTCGCATTAATTTTTTGGCGAATCCCGGCATTATTCGTAGCGAAAGTTTTTCCCTTTACGATTTAATTAATGGGGTATCCATTCCCCGGTTAGAAGAAGCCTTACGGGTCATTTATGGATTGGATATTTATACCGATTATCAAAATGCCCAAATTGTGAGTATTTATCCTTCTGCGTCAACGTTAGAAATGTCTCGACGTTTAAATTTACCGGGATTGGGAGGAAAAGAAGGAGAATTGCGCTTGGGGGTGCGTTTTGCTTATTGGCTGGAGTTAACCAATAATGAAGATGGCGGCGCTCATAGCGGACAAATGACTGTCTTGTTAAAAGAAGATTTGCAAAAAATAATCAGGGAGTTGGGGCTGTGAACAGTGAACAGCGAACAGTGAATAGCGATTGACTGTCAAGCAACAACAAATAACCAACAACCAATAACCAATAACCAACAACCAACAACCAATAACCAATAACCAACAACCAATAACCAATAACCAACAACCAATAACCAATAACCAATAACCAATAACCAACAACCAACAACCAATAACAAATAACCCTTATTGCAAAATTTGTTCTGCGGTTAAGATAAGATCGGGAAAGGTTGGGGAAATAATACGATCGCGTCCCGTGAATTCTTCAGAATCGTACAATCCTTCGAGTAAAGAACAAATGATGACTCGGGATTCGAGGGGATCGACAATCCAATATTCGGGAATATTTAAGACGCTGTATTCGGCACGTTTGGCACGGCGATCGGTGCTTTGGGTGGAAGGACTGACGACTTCAACCACTAAAAAAGGTGGCGGTTCATTTAATCCGATAACGGCTTCTCGATCTTGTAAATCCTGCCACTGTTCTCGAGAAATGATCGTAACATCGGGAATGCGAATGGTATCCCAGCGATCGCCGCGAGGGGATTGAATGCCGATCGCCATTTGCTTAGAGACCCAGTTGCGATCGAGTCTTTCTATTTCTTGACGAAATTGAAGGTTTAAAAAATCGGTAATTTCACCGTGTCGTCCACTAGGAAGTGCCATTGTGATGAGTTCTCCGTTGACTAATTCATAACGATTGTCCGTTCCGTCGTTATAATTAAGATATTCTTCGAGGGTGAATTTTTGGTGCGCGACTGTCATGGTTTCAGAACGAAATGACGATATTTTCTATTATAGTGTAAGAAAACGCGATCGCGGACAATGAGAAAATGTCTGTAACCTTGATTCAAAACCAGTCCTTAACCTTGCGATCGCTCGCCAGCGAAGATGCACCCTTATTAGCAAAATGGCTGTCCGATCCCCAAGTCTTAGAATATTACGAGGGCAGAGATAACCCCCACGATTTGACCGAGGTACGGGAAAAATTTTATATTGAAGACGAGATAACTCGATGTATTTTTACATGGGATGGCATTGCGATCGGCTATCTTCAGTTCTATCCCGTGGAGGTTCATTGGAAAAAGGTTTACGGTTATCAACCCGATGAACGAATTTGGGGAATGGATTTATTTATTGGTGAAACTCACTATTGGAATTGCGGTATCGGTACGATTTTAGTGCGGACAGTCGCTTGCTATGTGCAAGAAAAATATCAAGCAAAAGTTATTATCGATCCGGAAACATGGAATCTTCGCGCAATTCGAGTTTATGAAAAAGCAGGATTTAAAAAAATCAAATTACTCCCTCAATACGAACTTCACGAAGGAAAATGGCAGGATAGTTGGTTGATGGAATTTGGGCAATCCCATGCCAATGCAAAATTTTGAATTCAAAACACGGTCAAAGTCAGTTTAAATATCTACACAATTCGCGATCGCATTACACCACTTTTTTCTACACTAGAGAAACAAATCAGCGAAAGAGAAAAACCCCATGCAACTGAATCAATTTAGTGTTAGGATTACCCCCGGTCGGGAAACTCGGGAAGGATACGTCGAACTCGAGCATAATACCCAATACCAACTCAATTTGGGCAATTTGCGTCCGACGCGTTGCGATGCGAAGGTTGAAATTGATGGCAAGCACGTCGGGACGTGGCGAATCGAACGATATCGAACTATTACGTTAGAACGTCCGGCACACGATACGGGTAAGTTTACCTTTTACGAGCTAGATACGCCAGAAGCCCATAAAATTGGCTTAACTGAGGGGGATCCCAATCTGGGCTTGATTAAAGTCACCTTTACCCCAGAACGAGAGATTACCCCCGTTCCCCCTGCACCATCTTCTAATTTTTCGAGGGAAGCACAGATGTGGAGATCGTCTGCATCTTCCTCCAAAGGATTCGCAAAAAAAGCCAGAAAAGCAGGAGGAACGGGATTATCCGGACAAAGCCAACAACAGTTTTCTAACGCCCAGTCGATCGCTTACGATCTTTCTCAACAAACCATCATTAACCTGCGTTTAGTCGCGATCGCTAAAGACGAACCCCGTCCTTTAACCCCCTATTCTACCCCCGTACCCCCTCCCGTTTAGAAATTGGGCAATCTCCGATCGCGGACAGAGGACTTTTTGGGCGGTTTGCGGTTTACTAGATGGATGTTTATCAATTCTTAACGTTCATGCAAATTTCCGAAACGCCATTTCAATTCCCGCAAAATACCGTAGAAATTCCCGAAATTCCGCCGTTTGAGGAGGAGAGTGCCCGCGATCGCCCCGAGCGAGGATTCGACGAGAAAGACCCCCCAGAACAAAAGATCATTGATAGTTGCGTTCATTGCGGTTTTTGTCTGTCCACCTGTCCCAGCTATCGGGTTCTGGGTACGGAAATGGACTCTCCAAGGGGTCGCATTTATCTCATGGATGCCATTAAGAAAGGTGAGGGGGTGTTAGATGAGACGGCGACACAACATTTTGACAGTTGTTTGGGATGTTTGGCTTGCGTAAGTACCTGTCCTTCGGGAGTACAATACGATCGCCTAATTTCCGCGACGCGACCCCAAGTCGAACGCAATCAACCGAGAAATTGGAGCGATCGCTTCTTTCGGGCGATTATTTTTAATTTGTTTCCCTACCCCTTTCGCCTGCGTTTTTTGTTAATCTTCCTGTGGATTTATCAAATTATTGGCTTACAAAAGTTAGTGCGATCGACGGGTTTGCTCGAGAAAATTTCTCCTCGTTTGGCGGCGATGGAGTCCGTTCTTCCGTCCATTTCTCTCGGCAATATTTTCGATAATGATTTCCCCGAAACCATTCCCCAAAAAGGTAAAAAACGCTATCGAGTGGGGGTCATTTTAGGTTGCGTGCAACGCTTGTTCTTTTCCCCGGTTAATGAAGCTACGGTACGGGTTTTAACGGCGAATGGCTGTGAAGTGGTTATCCCCAAAAATCAGGGGTGTTGTTCGGCATTACCCACGCATCAAGGACAAGAAAAGCAATCTCAAGAACTGGCACGGAATCTCATCGATAGTTTTGCCGATACTAATGTTGATGCCATTATTATTAATGCGGCGGGATGCGGTCATACGTTAAAAGAATACGGTCATATTTTAAAAGACGATCCACAATATTACCAAAAAGCCAAAGCGTTTTCAGCTAAGGTGAAAGATATCAACGAATTTTTAGCCGAAGCGGGAATCACTGCAAAACTCTCTCCCTTAACCGATGGAGAATTACCCATTGTTTATCAAGATGCCTGTCATTTACTCCACGGTCAAAAAATTAGTTTGCAACCCCGTCAATTATTACAACAAATTCCCGGCGTGAAAATAATAGAACCTCTGGATGCGGCTTTATGTTGCGGCAGTGCGGGAGTTTACAATTTATTAAATCCAGAAGTTGCCGATGAGTTAGGACAGCAGAAAGTTGAGAATTTATTAAATACAAAAGCCGAATTAATTGCTTCTGCAAATCCCGGCTGTTCGTTGCAAATTGCCAAACATTTACGCAAGCAAGGCAAGAAAATGATGTTAATGCACCCCATCGAACTCTTAGATCGGTCAATTCGCGGGATTAAATTGTAATGAGTAATTGACAGTTGATAGCAATTGCTTTTGGGGAATTGCTCATTGTTCATTGCTCATTGTTCATTGACCATATCCTCCACCTCCCGGCGTTTCGATAATAAATGTGTCGGAAGGCTGCATTTCAACAACAGCAGTTCCGCTTAATTCCTCCACCGTCCCATTCCTTCTTTTAACCCAATTTCGTCCCGTCGCACCTGCATTTCCACCCTGCAAACTAAAAGGAGAATTAACCCGACGACCGGATAAAATTCCCGCCGTCATCGACTCTAAAAAACGAACTCGCCGAATGACCCCATTTCCGCCGTGAAACTGTCCTTTTCCACCACTATTGGGGCGAATGCTAAAACTTTCTAAAAGGACGGGAAATCGCCACTCTAACACTTCCGGATCTGTAAGGCGAGAATTGGTCATATTGGTGTGAACGGCATCGGTACCATTAAAGTTTTTTCCCGCACCAGATCCTCCACAAATGGTTTCATAGTATTGGTATTTTGCATTACCAAAGGTAAAGTTGTTCATCGTTCCTTGAGAACCCGCGATCGCATTCAATGCTCCATACAAACAATCCACAATCAGTTGGGATGTTTCCACATTTCCTGCCACGACAGCCGCCGGATAATGAGGATTTAATAAACATCCTTCGGGAATCATGATTTCTAACGGTTTCAAACAGCCAGAATTCAAGGGAATATCGTCATCCACTAAGGTGCGAAAAACATATAAAACGGCAGCTTTACAAACGGCGGCGGGAGCATTAAAATTATTATTAGCTTGGGCAGATGTTCCCGTAAAATCAATTTTAGCACTGCGATTCTTGCGGTTAATGGAAATATGCACTTGAATTTTTTCTCCGGTGTCTAACTCACAAGTAAAACGACCATCTTTGAGAACGGTAATAACTTTGCGAACGGATTCTTCGGCATTATTTTGCACGTGACCCATATAGGCACAAACGGTTTCTAATCCATAATGCCGAATCATTTGCTGTAATTCCTGCACTCCTTTGGTATTAGCAGCAATTTGCGCCTTTAAATCGGCTATATTTTGCACGAGATTGCGAACGGGATAGATACCAGACGTTAAAATTTCTGATAATTCTCCTTCGCGAAATCTTCCTTGTTCAACCAAGAGAAAATTATCGATTAAGACTCCTTCTTCTTTAATAGTCGTACTTTGTGGAGACATTGAACCCGGAGTAATGCCGCCGATATCTGCATGATGTCCCCTCGAGGCGACATAGAAGAGAGGCGGTGCAAAAGTATCGACAAAAACCGGAGTAATCGCGGTAATATCGGGGAGGTGAGTGCCGCCGTTATAGGGATTATTGGCCAGATAAACATCTCCTTGTTTAATTCTATCGGATTTGGCGGCAATTAAACTGCGAATGCTTTCGCTCATCGACCCCAAATGAACGGGGATATGAGGCGCATTGGCAACCAATTCTCCCTCGCGATCGAAGATGGCACAAGAAAAGTCCAATCGTTCTTTAATATTAACGGAATAGCTGGTATTTTGCAGCGTCGTCCCCATTTGTTCGGCAATGGAACGGAACAAATTGTTAAAGATTTCTAACAAAACCGAATCGGGTTTCGATAAATCGCGATCGCCCCGAAGACTATTCTCTTTTCCCTTATTGATAACTGGTGACTGGTGACTGGTGACTGGTGACTGATAAGTTCCCTGTTCCCTGTTCTCTATTCTTTCTTGCTTCCTTAAAACTAAATGATTGCGATCGCTAATCCGTGCCTGCCACCCCAATTCTATAACATTGGTTCCCGTGGGTTCAATAATCAATGCCGGGCTGTTAATGAGATCTCCCGGTTGTAACTTTTCCCGCTTAAATATGGGGGTATCGTGCCAAGTATTAGACATATAAGTTGATGCGATCGCGTCGGGTTGGGGCAGTGCGCGATCGGTTCTGGTAATAATCGGTTCTTCGGGGGTATGAGTCGGACAAATTAACTCAACGGAAATCGCTTCGACGATTAAACTTTTCTCTTGGGCAATGAACCCGTAACGCTGTTGGTGCAATCTTTCAAATTCTTGCCTCATGCTGGTCAGATCGTCGAATTGGACGAGCAAAGCAGAGTCCGTTCCTTCATATTTTAAATGTACTCTTTCTTGAATTTGAATGGCTGCGATATGTTCGGACTCTTGGGCTTTTAACTCGGCTTGACCTTGGCGGATCAGTTCTGCTAAACTATTCTTGAGTTCTGGAAGTAATGGCGATTCTAATTTGGCCTCAACGGATTTTTCTCGCAAGACTCTAATTTCTGCCAACCCGATTCCATAAGCAGATAAAACTCCCGCATAAGGATGAATCAGAATTTGTTTCATTCCCAAAGAATCGGCAATTAAACAAGCGTGCTGACCCCCCGCACTGCCAAAACAACACAAAGTATATTCAGAAACATCATAACCTCGTTGGAGAGAGATTTTTTTAATGGCATTGGCCATATTTTCGATCGCGATCGCTAAAAATCCCGAGGCAACTTGTTCCGGGGTTCTCTCATCGCCAATTTCCTGCGCGAGTCGGGTAAATTTTTTGCGAACGATGTCAGAATTTAGGGGTAAATTAGCCGGTTCTCCAAAAACTTTAGGGAAAAATTCCGGTTGTAATTTCCCTACCATCAGATTAC